>JBKJWA010000213.1:0-20783 GCA_046716705.1 Gaiellaceae bacterium | reverse complement strand
AGAGCGGCGAGGTGACCTATGACCGCTGAGCACGACAGGCCGCCTGAGCCCGATGTCGAGGCGCCGCCCGACACCGGCGAGCCGGACGCCGACGACGAAGGTCACCAGGCGCCGCCTCGGGAGGATGGCGAGCCGCAGCCGGTTGAGGCGGGCTCGGCGAAGCAGTGACTGTGCCGCCAGAACGCACCGGATCGCCGCCCTGCTGTGTCCTCGGTCGCCCACGTACTTCCTTCAGTACGCGGGCTCCCTGCGTTCGTGCAGGGCGACGACCGGAGCGCCCTGGCGACGAGCACAGTTCCGCCGAACCCGCCTAAGATCGGCCATGGATGTTGCGGGCATCGCCGGGCGACTGTGGCCGGGTGCCGAGATCGCTGTCGAGCCGCTCGGCGGAGGCATCACGAATCACAACTTCAAGGTCGTGGTGAACGGCGAGCAGCTCGTCCTGCGTGTAGGCGGCAAGGACACCGAGCTGCTCGGCATCGACCGTGAGCACGAGCACGAGGCTGCGCTCCGTGCGGCCGAGCTCGGCATCGGGCCGGAGGTCGTTCGCTTCGAGCACGGCTGCCTCGTCACGCGCTTCGTCGAAGGGTCGGTCGGCAACCCCGACCCGGCCGAGGTGGGACGTCTGCTGCGGCGCCTGCACGAGGGACTGTCCCTCACCGCGCGCTTCGACGTCTATCGAGTGATCGAGACGTATGCAGCGACGGCGCGCGAGCGTGGCGTCGCCTCGCCGGCCGAATACAGCCATCTGCTCCATGTCGCGCAGCGCATCGAGGCCGCAAGGAGGGACAGTCCCCTGGCGCCGTGCCACAACGATCTCCTCGCAGCGAACTTCATCGACGACGGCTCGCGCACGTGGATCGTCGACTGGGAGTACGCCGGCATGGGCGATCCGTACTTCGATCTCGCGAACTTCGCGGTCAACAACGAGCTGGACGAGGACGGAGAGCGCGCGCTGCTCGGCGCGTACGGCGGTGGCGACGCGAAGGCGCTCACGCTGATGCGCTTCATGTCTGACTTTCGCGAGGCGATGTGGGGCGTCGTCCAGCAGGGGATCTCGGAGCTCGAAGTCGACTTCGCCGCGTATGCGGCGCAGCACTTCGAGCGTCTCCAGCGGACGGCCGCGCAACCGCGTTTCCGCGAGGCGCTTCAGTGAGAGAGCGGGCTCGAGCCGTCGTCATCGGCGGCGGGGTCGGCGGCTGCGCGATCCTCTACTGGCTGACGCGGCTCGGCTGGGACGACGTCGTGCTCGTGGAGCGCGCGGATCTCACGAGCGGCTCGACGTTCCATTCGGCGGGGCTCGTCGGCCAGCTGCGCGGCTCGCTCAGCCTCACGAAGATGATGATGGCTTCGGTCGACCTCTACCGCACGCTCGGCGACGAGGTCGGACTCGACACGGGCTGGCACGAGGTGGGGTCGCTGCGCCTTGCCTCGTCCGATGAGCGCATGGAGGAGCTGCGCCGCCAGGCAGGCTGGGCGAAGACGTTCGGGCTGCCGCTCGAGCTCGTCTCCGCCGAGCGCGCTCGAGAGCTCTTCCCGCCGATGTCCGTGGAGGGCGTGGTCGGCGCCGCCTATCTGCCGACCGACGGCTACATCGACCCGAGCCAGCTGACGTTCGCTCTGGCCGACGGGGCGCGCCGCGGTGGAGCGGAGATCGCGACCTCCACCCGCGTGACGGCGATCGGGGTCGAGCGCGGTCGGGTCGCGGGCGTCGACACCGACCGCGGCTCGATCGAGACCGAGCTCGTCGTCAACGCCGGAGGGATGTTCGCCGCCGAGCTGGGGAAGCTGGCGGGCGTCGTCGTGCCGGTGATCCCGATGGCCCACGAGTACCTGATCACGAAGCCGCACGGCGTACCGCTGGACGTACCGACGATGCGCGATCCGTCCCTGCTCGTCTACTTCCGGGGCGAGTCCGGCGGGCTCGTCGTGGGCGGCTACGAGCGTCACCCCGCACCGTGGGGCCTCGACGGCATCTCGCCGGACTTCAACGGCAAGCTGCTCGACGAGGACTGGCCGCGCTTCGAGGAGCTGATGGAGAACGCCCTCGTGCGGGTTCCCGAGCTGGCCGATGCGGGGGTCGTTCGACTGGTCAACGGCCCGGAGGCGTTCACGCCGGACGGTGAGTTCATCCTCGGGCCGACGGCTGTGCGCGGCTTCTGGGTGGCCGCCGGCTTCTGCGCGCACGGTCTCGCCGGCGCCGGGGGGATGGGCAAGCTCGTCGCCGAGTGGCTCGTCGAGGGGGTGCCCTCGCTCGACGTCTGGGAGATGGATTCGCGCCGCTTCGGCGCGCAGTACGCGGACCTCGACTACACGCTCGCGCGAACGGTCGAGGTCTACTCGACGTACTACGACGTGAAGTTCCCCGGCCACGAGCGGCAGGCGGGCCGGCGGTTGAAGCTGTCGCCGACCTATCGGCGGCTGCAGGAGCTCGGCGCCGCCTTCGGCGAGAAGTCGGGTTGGGAACGGGCCAACTGGTTCGAGCCGAACGCCGCTGCAGGCGACGAGTCGCTGCGCCCGCGGGGCTGGGCGGGGAGGCTCTGGTCACCGGCGATCGGCGCCGAGCACCGCGCGTGCCGCGAGGCGGCGGCGCTCTTCGACGAAACGAGCTTTGCGAAGATCGAGGTGTCCGGCGACGGGGCGGCCGGCTTCCTCGAGCGGCTCTGCGCGAACCGCGTTGCCCGCGAGGTCGGGCGGGTCACGTACACGTCGATGCTGAACGCACGCGCCGGTATCGAGTGCGACTTCACCGTCTCGCGGCTCGCCGACGATCGCTTCCGCATCGTCACCGGGACAGCCTTCGGCCAGCACGACCTCGCGTGGATCCGACAGCACGCGCCCGAAGACGGCTCGGTTTCGGTCGAGGATGTGACCGCGGACTACGCCTGTCTCGGCATCTGGGGGCCTGCCTCGCGCACGATCCTCGCCGCGCGCACGCAGGACGACCTTGCGTTCCCGTACATGGGTGCGCGCGAGGTCGAGGTGGGGGGCATTCCGTGCCTCGCGCTTCGCGTGACCTACGTCGGCGAGCTCGGTTGGGAGCTCTACTGCCCGATGAACCGCGGGCTCGATCTCTGGGACGCGCTCTGGGATGCGGGTCGCGAGCACGGGCTCGTCGCAGGGGGCTACAAGGCGATCGACTCGCTGCGGCTCGAGAAGGGCTACCGGGTCTGGGGCGCCGACATCACGCCCGACGACACACCGTTCGAGGCGGGCCTCGGCTTCGCAGTGAAGCTCGAAAAGGGTGACTTCATCGGGCGCGACGCGCTGCTGGAGAAGCAGGAGCCGGAACGGAGGCTCGTCTGCATCATCCTCGCCGACCGGCGCGCGGTCGCGCTCGGCTCGGAGCCGGTGCGGATCGACGGTGCGCTCGTCGGGCGGGTGACGAGCGGCGGCTACGGGTACACGGTCGAACGCTCCATTGCGTACGCGTACGTGCCGGCAGCCTCCGCGACAACGGGCCAGCCCGTCGAGATCGAGATCTTCGGGGAGTGGGTGGCGGGAGAGGTAGCCCCCGAGCCGCTCTTCGATCCTGCCGGAGAGCGGCTCAGGGGCTGATTCGTCTCTACCTCTCCGCCGGAACGGCGAATGCCTTCTCTTGCTCCGCCTCCAGCCGCTCGAGCTCTTCCTCGGTGCCCATGCGTACCGGGCCCTTGAACCACTTGTGGGCCGAGAGCACCCACCATCCGCCGAAGAGCAGCAAGGCCCCTCCGACGAGGAGCGGAGCGTAGTTCACGGCTTCCCACGTGAACCCGTCCTTCCACGGCGCGCTGATCGAGTACGGCGGCATCAGGAAGACGATGCTGATGAAGAAGACCCAGACGATCGCGATCGGGTCGATCCACCGATAGTGCTTCCCGAGCGTCCACGACCCGGGCTCGAACGAGTCCTTCATCCGGTAGCGCAGGATCACCGGGAGGATGAAGGCGATGTAAAGGCCGATCACGGCGATTCCGGTGCCGACGTAGTAGCCGATGAAGAAGTTGTAGAGCGTCGGCAGCATGAGCGCCGCCGAGAGCACGACGATGGCGACGACCGCGTACCTGGGGATGCGGTTCGGTGCCACGCGCCTCCACAGCTGGTGACCCGGGACGGCGCGGTCACGCGAGAACGCGAACAGCATTCGCGAAGCGGATGTGACCGATGCAGTCAAACAGAAGAACTGAGCCAAACAGCAAATGAAGAGGATGAACGTCCCCCAGCTCTGTCCCATCGCCGCGACCCAGCTCGTGGGGATGATGTAGAGATCGACCGTCGGCTCCGCCGGTAGCGCCAGCGTCACTGCCACGAGCAGGATGAAGCCGAAGAAGACGGAGGCGACGACGGACATGTACATCCCGACCGCTGCCGCCCGCGAGGCGTTGTGCGTCTCCTCGGCCACATGGGCCGACGCGTCGAAGCCGGTGATCGTGTACTGGGCCATGAGCAGGCCCGTCAGGAACACGTACCAGAAGACGATGCCGCCGAAGCCCGTGGCGTCGGCGCCGCCCCACCCGGTCGCGTTGACCGTGTCCGTGAAGATGGAGCCGAACGATCGGTGGTCGTCGGGAACCGTGAGCAGGATGATCACGATGACGCCGACGCCGATCATGTGCCAGTAGGCAGAGATCGTGTTCAGCATCGCCGTCACGGTGATCTTCATGAGGTTCAGGACGAGCGCGCCGAGCAGCACGATCGCGTACGTCAGGTACACGTACTCCTTCGTGTTCGGGTACTCGAACCAGTAGTTCATGAGGGCAGTCCCGAAGATGGCGAGCCCGTAGCCGATCGCCGCCGTAACCGCGATCTGCCCGATGAGATTGAACCAGCCCGTGAACCAGCCCCACCCCGGGCTACCGAGCTTCGATGCCCAGTAGTAGAGGCCGCCGGCCGTTGGATAGGCCGATGCGATCTCGGCCATCGACAAGGCGACGAGCGTGCTCATCGCCCCCACGATCAGCCAGCCCCATGTCACGGCCACGGGGCCGCCCTGGCCGTATGCGATCAGATACGAGGTGAGGCATCCCGCCAGGATCGAGATGATCGTGAACGAGATGGCGAAGTTCTGGAACCCGCCCATCGCGCGGAAGAGCTCCTGCGCGTAGCCGAGCCTGTGGAGGATCTTCTCGTCCTCCGATGTCTTGATTCCCGCAGCCGCGGGCTCTGTGCTCATGTTCTGGCCTGCCTCCTTTCCCCCCTGACCGCGTTATTCACCTACTCCGAAGGGCAAAAGTCAAGGTGCACTAGGATCGCCGCGTGCTGACGCTCGACGAGCTGAGGGCCGACGAGACGCTCGATACCGTCGTCGTGGCCTTCACGGACATGCAGGGCAGGTTGCTGGGTAAGCGGCTGCACCGCGACTTCTTCCTCGACGGAGCGGCCGAGCACGGCACGGAAGGCTGCAACTACCTGCTCGCGCTCGAGATGGAGATGGATCCTGTTCCGGGCTACGAGATGGCGAGCTGGGAACGCGGGTACGGCGACTTCGTGACGAGGCCCGATCTCTCGACGCTGCGGCGGATTCCCTGGCTCGAGGGGACGGCGCTCGTGCTCTGCGACGTCGAGTGGCACGACGGCTCGCCGGTGGTCGCATCGCCGCGCCAGGTGCTTCGGCGGCAGGTGGAGCGGGCGGGCGAGGCCGGGTTCATCGCGAAGTTCGGCTCCGAGCTCGAGTTCTTTCTCTTCAAGGAGTCGTTCGAGGAGGCGCGCGCGAAGCACTTCCGTGAGCTGACGCCGTCCGTCCCGTACATCCTCGACTACCACGTGCTCGCGACAAGCTACGACGAGCCGTTCCTGCGCGCAGTGCGGAACGGGATGGCCGCCGCCGACATCCCGATCGAGAGCTCGAAGGGCGAGGCGTGGCCGGGCCAGCAGGAGATCAACTTCCGCTACGCCGACGCCGTCACGATGGCTGACAACCACGTGATCTACAAGAACGGGATCAAGGAGCTCGCGCACCAGCACGGTGTGTCGGTGACGTTCATGGCGAAGCCCGATCACACATGGGTCGGCTCGTCTTGTCACGTCCACGGGTCGCTCTGGCGGGGCGACGAGGCTGCCTTCGGGGACGAGGTGCTGTTCAAGCAGTTTCTCGCCGGGTGGATCGCGTGCTCGCGTGAGCTCGCGCTCTTCCTCGCGCCGACGATCAACTCCTACAAGCGCTACGCGGCCGGCACCTGGGCGCCGACGACGCTCGCCTGGGGGCACGACAACAGGACGTGCGGCTTCCGCATCGTCGGTCATGGAGCGGGGCTCCGCGTGGAGACGAGGATTCCGGGCGCGGACGTCAATCCATACCTCGCGTTCGCGGCGCTGCTCGCGGCCGGGCTCTCGGGCATCGAACAGCAGCTCGAGCCGCCCGCGGTGTTCGAGGGCAACGCGTACGAGTCGGACGTCGAGCGTTTTCCCTCGACGCTGCGGGAGGCGATCGCGTGTCTCGAAGGCGGGACGATGGCGCGTACCGCGCTCGGCGACGAGGTCGTCGACCACTATCTGAACTACGCGCGCCACGAGCAGGAGCTCTTCGACCGCACGGTCACGTGTTACGAGCGCGAGCGCCTCTTCGAGCGCGGCTAAGAACCGGTGTCAGACACCGTACCGGCCAATTCAGCCATGTCAGATTCGGCCATGTGCTTCACGTACGTGGCTCTCGCCCGTGAGGGCTCGTCCGCGTAGTACGGCAGCAATTCGGCGACCGAGAGAAACGATGGGCACGGATCGATGCCTGCAGTCGCGCGGTAGCTCGACCACATCCACTCCGCCGGATGCTGGCACAGGCCAGCTCTGACTGGGTTGCGAACGATGTAACGCGATGTCCACAGCAATTGCTCCGTGGACTCCTGAAGTACGGCGCCGAAGCGGTTCTCGAACAGATGCGCGGTCCTCCGGTAACGCCGATTGAGTCGCAACGCGTAGCGGCCGTTCAACTCCTTCATGGCAGGCGAAAGACGGCCCTCAGTGAGACGAAAGAGGTAGTGACAGTGGTTCGGCATGAGGACGTACGCGAGGCACGCGATGGGGTGTCGCTCAACTACGCGAGCCAGGCAACGCAGGAGATCGACGCGGTCCTCGTCGAAGAAGAAAATCGCCTGCTTGTTGCTCCCTCTCGAGAACACGTGGTAGATCCCGCCCTCCACCCACTCGCGCCTCGATCTCGCCACGCCGCTGACGATACTTATGCTTCACGCGATGCAAAGGCCGGCGGGACGAACTGACACAGAATTGACACACCTATCTACTTGACGGATTCGGTGTCGGACACCGCCGTAACACGTGTTGTCAATCCGGCGACGGAGGAGCCGATCGCAGAGGTTCCGCGGGCCGGTGTGGAGGAGACCGACGCCGCGATCGCCGCCGCCAAGGCCGCGCATCCCGCGTGGCGGGCTGTCACGCCTGCCGATCGCGCACGACTTCTCCGCCGCCTCGCGACCCTCGTCGAAGAACACCACGAGGAGCTCTCGCGGATCGAGTCGCAGAACGTCGGCAAGCCGATCTCGGGCGCGCGCGGCGAGGTGGGCATGGTCGCCCAGGTCTTCCACTTCTATGCAGGCGCCGTCGACAAGCACACCGGCGACACGATCCCCGTCGCTGGCGGCATAGCGGCGACCTTCCACGAGCCGCTCGGCGTCGTCGGCCTCATCGTGCCCTGGAACTTCCCGCTCAACATCGCGAGTTGGAAGATCGGCCCGGCGCTCGCCTGCGGCAACACCGTAGTGCTCAAGCCCGCCGAGCTGACTCCCCTGTCCGTGCTCCGCCTCGCCGAGCTGGCGCTGGAGGCGGGCATCCCCGAAGGCGTACTGAACGTCGTCTCCGGCCAGGGCTCCGTCGTCGGGCAGCGGCTGATCGAGCACCCCGACGTTGCGAAGATCGGCTTCACGGGATCGACCGAGGTCGGCCGCACGGTCATGGAGGGCGCAGCGGCCACGATCAAGCGCGTCACCCTCGAGCTCGGCGGCAAGTCGGCCAACATCGTCTTCGCGGACGCCGATCTCGAGCGCGCAGCCGCGACTGCGCCGTACGCCGTCTTCGACAATGCCGGTCAGGACTGCTGCGCCCGCTCGCGCATCCTCGTCGAGCGGTCAGCGTACGACCGCTTCGCCGAGCTGCTCGTCGTCGCGACCCGTGGCGTTCGTGTCGGCGACCCCGCCGACGACGCGACGGAGATGGGTCCGCTCATCTCCGCGCAGCATCGAGGGCAGGTGGCGAGCTTCGTCGAGGGCGAGCCGCTCTTTCGCGGCGATGCTCCCGACGGCACGGGCTTCTGGTTCCCGTGCACGCTCGTCGAGGCGACGAACGACGACCGCATCGCCCGCGAGGAGGTGTTCGGGCCCGTGGCGGCGCTCATCCCGTTCGAGGACGAAGCCGACGCGATCCGGATCGCGAACGACACGCCGTACGGGCTTTCCGGCTCGATCTGGACGCGGGACGGCGCGCGAGCGCTCCGCGTCGCCCGCGCGCTCGACACGGGTGTGCTCTCCGTCAACTCCAACAGCTCGGTGCGCGTCCAAACGCCTTTCGGCGGCTTCAAACAGTCGGGTTTCGGCCGCGAGCTCGGCATGCAGGCGCTCGACGGATACTCCGAGACGAAGAGTGTCTTCATTCAGACGGAGGAGGGCTAGTGGGGCGGCTCGACGGCAAAGTGTGCGTGATCACCGGCGCGGGGGGCGGTATCGGGCGCGAGGCGGCGATCCTCTTCTCTGCGGAGGGCGCGACCGTCTGCGTCGCGGACGTGTCTGCCGAACAGGGTGAGCAGGCGGCCGCCGACTGCCGCGACGCGTTCTTCCACGAGGTCGACGTAAGCGACGCGAGCAGCGTCAGCGCCCTCTACGACGCCGTCGCGGAGCGCTGCGACGGGATCGACGTCCTCTACAACAACGCGGGGATCATGCCCGCCGACGACGACTCGATCCTCACGACCGAGACGGACGCCTGGGACCGCGTCCAGGCGGTCAACACCCGCGGCGTGTACCTCTGCTGCAAGCACGGCATTCCCCACCTGCTCGACCGCGGCGGCGGCTCGGTGATCAATGTCGCGTCCTTCGTCGCGCTCGTCGGCGCGGCCACCTCGCAGATCTCGTACACCGCGTCGAAGGGCGCCGTGCTTTCGATGAGCCGCGAGCTCGCGGTCCAGTTTGCGCGTCAGGGTGTGCGGGTGAACGCGCTCTGCCCCGGCCCGGTCGAGACGCCGCTGCTCATGCGGCTCTTCGACGAGACGCCCGGTGCGTACGAACGCCGGCGCGTGCACCTGCCGATGGGCCGCCTCGCGCGGGCGAAGGAGATCGCGTACGGGGCGCTCTTCCTCGCGAGCGACGAGTCGTCGTACGTGAACGGCACGACGTTCCTCGTAGACGGCGGGTTGACCGCTGCCTACGTCACGCCCGAGTAATTCGCCCGCGATACTCGTCGGATGCGCCTCGAGTGGGAGCTGGCTCGTCGCGGCTACCGCCGCTACGCCGCGTACCCGGCCGCCACGTGGGCGGGTGTCCTCACGAACACCGTCTTCGGCTTCGTGCAGGCGTACATCCTCCTCACCCTCTTCGAGACGCGGGACGAGATCGGCGGCTACGACGCGACCGACACGATCACGTACGTCTGGCTGACGCAGGCGATGATCGGCGCAGTCGCTGTGTTCGGGTGGGTGGACATCGCCGAGCGGATCACGCGCGGCGACATCGCGACCGACCTCGCGCGTCCGGTCCATCCCCTTCACGCCGGCCTCGCGTTCGACTTCGGCCGGGCTTTCTACCAGACGCTCTTTCGCGGGCTGCCGCCCCTGGCCGTCGGCGCGATCGTGTTCGATCTCGAGGCGCCCTCTTCGGCCGCCGTCTGGACGGTCTTCTTCATGAGCGTGGTGCTGGCGATCGCTCTCAGCTTCGCCTTCCGCGCCATCTACAACCTCTCGGCGTTCTGGCTGCTCGACTGGCGCGGACCGATGCTGATCGCGGTGACGGTCTCGCTGTTCTTCTCGGGCTTCGTGATCCCGGTCCGGTTCTTCCCCGAGTGGCTCCAGACGCTTGCCCACGCGACGCCCTTCCCCGCGATGGTTCAGCTCCCGATCGACGTGTTCGTGGGGAAGACGCAAGGGCTCGAGCTCGTCCAGACGCTCGCCGTCCAGTCCGCGTGGACGGCTGCGCTCTTCGCCGGCGCGTATGCGCTTTTCTCAGCGGGCACCCGGCGGCTGGTGGTGCAGGGTGGCTGAGTCGGCCGCCGTCTACCTGCGGCTCGTTGCCGCACGCGTCCGTGCGCAGTGGCAGTACCGGACGTCCTTCGTCCTCCAGCTGCTCGGGGTCTTCCTCATCTCGTTCCTCGACTTCGTCGCCATCCTCGTGATCTTCGAGAACGTGCCGCAGCTCGCGGGCTGGACGGTGACGGAGGTTGCGCTGCTCTACGGGATCGGCGGCCTCTCGTTTGCGCTCGCCGAGCTGGCCGTCGGACACCTCGACGGGTTGCCGGCGCTCGTGCGCGCGGGCAACTTCGACCTCGTGCTCATCCGCCCGCGCGGATCGCTGTACCAGGTGCTGGCGGGTGATGTGCGGCTGCGCCAGCTCGGCAAGCTCGTCCAGTCGACCGCGGTGCTCGTGTACGCGCTCTCGTCCGTGGACGTGGACTGGACTACGGCTCGCCTCGTCCTCGTCCCGCTCTCGATCATCTCGGGCGCGGCGATCTTCTCGGCGATCTGGGTGGCCGCGATCTGCCTCGTCTTCTGGGCCGTTGAGGGACGAGAGGCCGTCAGCGCGTTCACGGACGCGGGCAACTTCATGTCGCAGTACCCGATCGACGTCTATGAGCAATGGCTCCGGCGGGCGCTGGTCTTCGTCGTCCCGGTGGCGTTCGTCTCGTACTTCCCGGCGGCGTACGTGCTCGACAAGCCGAACGCCCTGGAAGCGCCCGAATGGCTGGCGTTCATCTCGCCCGGCGTTGCCCTCGTGGCCGCCGTGTTCGCCGGCTTCGTCTGGCGCTTTGCCGTGCGCCACTATCGGAGCGCCGGCGGCTAGTGGCCCAGATCGAGGTCGAGAACGTGGAGAAGGCGTTCGTGTTGCGGCGGAAGCGCGGCCGCGTCCTGCGCGAACGCACGGTCGTCCGCGCGGTCGACGGCATCAGCTTCGAGATCGAGGCCGGCTCGCTCGTCGGCTACATCGGGCCGAACGGCGCCGGCAAGTCGACGACGGTGAAGATGCTGACCGGCATTCTTGTCCCATCGTCGGGCCGGATCTCCGTTGCCGGCTTCGAGCCCTCGCGGCAGCGCATCCAGCTGGCCCGGCGGATCGGCGTGATGTTCGGCCAGCGCATCCAGCTCTGGTGGGACCTGCCGCTCGCTGACTCATTCGAGCTCCTGCGCCACATCTACAAGGTTCCCGAGGAGCGCTACAAAGCCAATCTCGATCGTTATCGCGAGCTGCTCGCGCTGGACGACTTCCTCCAGGTCCCCGTGCGGCAACTCTCGCTCGGCCAGCGCGTCCGGGGCGAGCTGACAGCCGCGATGTTGCACGACCCGGAGATCGTCCTCCTCGACGAGCCTACGATCGGCCTCGATGTCGTGGCGAAGGAGCGCGTCCGAGAGTTCCTGACCGAGGTGAACGAGGAGCGTGGCGTCACCGTCCTGCTGACCACGCACGACCTGGACGACATCGAGCGGCTGTGCTCGCGGCTGCTCGTGATCGACCACGGACGGCTTATCTACGACGGTGACCTCGACACGCTGAAGGAGCGTTACGGCGGAGAGCGGGTGCTCGTCGTCGACCTTGAGGAGCCGCGGGCGCCGATCGAGGTGGACGGCGCAAGGGTCGTCCGCGTCGAGGGCTCGCGCCAGTGGCTGGCCTTTCGCCGCGACGTTACGAGCGCGGCGCGGCTGACGGCCGCCGTCACGGCGCTCGCGCTCGTCCGCGACCTCGAGCTACACGAGCCGGACATCGAGGACGTCGTCAGGAAGATCTACGCTGAGGGCGCCGGTGGCTGAGCGTGTCCTCACGCTGCGCGAGCTCAACCGCGCGACGCTTGCGCGCCAGCTCCTGTTGGAGCGGAAGCGGCTCTCGCCGAAGGCCGTGATAGAGCGCTTGGTCGGGATGCAGGCGCAGTGGCCGCCGGCGCCCTACGTCGGCATCTGGACGCGAACAACAGGCTTTCGCCGCCAGGCGCTCGAGCGTGAGCTCGCGCTCGGCAGGGTCGTCAAGGCGACCGCCATGCGGCAGACTCTCCACCTCGTCACGCCGCGCGACTACGGGCTCCTGCGAGCGGCGATGAGCGAGACCAACTTCCCGTGGGAGGAGGAGCCGGCGAAGAGCCTTGCGCCCTCGGTGCGGGCGCTCGCCGAGCATGGTCCCGTCACGACGACGGAGGCGCTCGCATATCTCGAGCGCGAGCACGGTCTCACCGGCCTGACTGCGCGACGTGCATGGCGCGCGGCGCGGGCACGGGCCCATCTTCACCACCACTACGAGACGGCGCTGTGGCGAGGGCGTCCCGAGGGCCGCTTCGTCGCGCTCGACGACCCGGAGGTGCACGATCCGACGGAGGCGCGTGCCGAGATCTTCCGACGCTATCTCGCGGCGTTCGGGCCCGCGTCGCGGCGCGACATCGTCGCCTGGAGCAAGATGCACGTCCCGGAGATCGACGGGGCGCTGGAGCGAATGGAGCCGTTGCGGCGCTTCCGCGACGAGCAGGGACGCGAGCTCTACGACGTCCCGCGGGCGCCGCTGCCGGACACTGAGACGCCCGCGCCGGTCCGCTTCCTGCCGAAGTGGGACAACGTGCTGCTCGCGTTCGCGGACCGGGCGCGTGTGCTCCCCGAGCAGTACCGGAAGACCGTCATCGGCCAGAACGGCGATGTCGCCCAGACGTTTCTCGTCGACGGCTTCGTCGCCGGTATGTGGACCGTCGAGGACGGGCGCGTGGTCGTCCAGCCGTTCGCCCCGCTGTCACGGTCGGCGCGTCGCGAGCTCGAGGCCGAGTCCGCGCGCCTGGAGACCTTCCTCGCGAGCTAGCGCTTCATCTGCACGGGGATCTCGACGAGGTTGATTCGCGATCCGTCCTTCGCCGAGCGCTCGAGGACGATCAGCGCCCCCAGCCCCTCGCGGGAGATCTCGTACGGCCGTGATGTGAAGTCGAAGGTGCCACGGGTGCCGGTTCCAGACGTGGCGGTGACGAAGTGCGAGTCCACGATCCGGCCTTCCGGCTCGATCACCTCGTACTCGAAGTTGGCCTCGAAGGTGTTCGCGGTTCCCTTCGCGCGTAGCGGGTTGCCCACGGTCTCGAACGGCAGCGGCGACTCGACGAGGATCGCCGGCGTCTCGTCCTCGAAGTCGGACCGCCTGTATCTCTCGTCTCCAACCATGACTGCCTTCACGGTGGGGAACTGCGTAAGCGTGTAGACGACCTGGGCAAGGCCCGCGCGGGAGAGAGGGATCATCCCTTGAACACGCGCGACGCCGTTCTCGACGGTCACTCCGAAAGTGTCGAATGACGCGTCCGAGGCGAACCCCAACTCACCCTCGGTGGTGTTCGTCCCTGCGGCGAGCGCATCGAGTGCGGCCCGGGCAACCGCCTGGGTCTTCGGCACCTCGCGCGCGACGGGCTGCACCTTACCGTCGAGGAGGAAGTAGATGCGGAGCTTCGTCGTCTCCGGCGTGGTCGTCGTCGTCGTCGTTACCGTCGTGTCGGTGTCGAACGTCGTCGTCGTCTCGGTCGCCGTGGTCGATCCGCCGTCGCCGCCGCAGGCAGCCAGGCCCAGCGTGAGGGCGATGAGGGACAATGCGGTGGCGATGCGGCCGGTCATCGGCATCACAGCGTACGCAGAGGACGCGGCATGGGGTGTCTGGAACGTGCCGGCTGCGCTCGCCCCGCTCGCGTACGTGACGAAGGTCGAGGCGGCCGGCGGGAGGCCGTTGCTCGTGCCGCCCTCGGAGCACGCGATCGACGAGACGCTCGACGCGCTCGACGGGCTCGTCTTCACGGGCGGACCGGATCTCGACCCGGCGCTTTACGACGCCGAGCCGCACCCGGAGACGAACAGCATCCGTCCCGAGCGCGACCGCGCGGAGATCGCGCTGCTCACCGCCGCGCTCGCGCGCGACCTGCCCGTCCTCGCCATCTGCCGCGGCTCGCAGGTGCTCAACGTCGCGCTCGGCGGCGATCTCGAGCAACACGTGCCCGACCTCGTCGGGCACGAGGGCCACAAGGAGGTTCCCGGCGTGTTCTCGAAGCACCCGGTCTCCGTCGACGAGGGCTCGCGTCTCCACTCGATCGTGGGCGAAAGCGTCGAGGTCTCCTCGCACCACCACCAGGGCTACGGGCGGCTCGGCGCAGGGCTCGAGGTGGTTGCGCGCGCCGACGACGGGACCGTCGAAGCGCTCGAGGCCCCGGGCCGCGCGTTCGCGCTCGGCGTGCTCTGGCACCCGGAGGACGGCGACGACGTCCGCCTCTTCGAGGAGCTCGTCTCCTCGGCTCGCGAGCATCGCGCAGCGCGCAGCTAGAGTCGGAAGGTGGCGTACGGCATCGAGGCGGAGCGGCTCGTCCGCGACTTCAAGGAGGTCCGGGCCGTCGACGGAATCGACCTCACCGTCGCCGAAGGAGAGATCTACGGCTTCCTGGGGCCGAACGGCGCAGGCAAGTCGACGACCGTGCACATGCTCACGACGCTCCTGCCTCCGACCGACGGCCGAGCCACCGTCGCCGGCTTCGACGTCGTCAGGGACGGCCCGAAGGTGCGACGAGCGATCGGCGCCGCCCTCCAGGAAGCCGCGCTCGACCCGCTGCTCACGGGCCGCGAGCATCTGCGTCTGCAGACGGCGCTACACGGCATTGCGAAGGCGGAGCGCAACCGCCGCTCCGACGAGCTGCTCGAGCGCGTCGGCCTGGAGGCGGCCGCCGAGCGCAAGGTGCGCACCTACTCGGGAGGGATGAAGCGTCGCCTCGACCTCGCGCTAGCGCTCGTGCACCGGCCGAAGATCCTCTTCCTCGACGAGCCGACCACCGGGCTGGATCCGCAGTCCCGCACCGCGCTCTGGGCCGAAGTGGGTCGTCTGGCGCAGGAGGATGGCGTCACCGTGTTCCTCACGACGCAGTACCTCGAAGAGGCCGACGTGCTCGCGAACCGCGTCGGCATCATCGACAACGGCCGGATCGTGGCCGAGGGCACGCCCGCCGAGCTGAAGGCGGAGATCGCGCACCCGACGGTGGAGGCCATCCCCGCCGATCCGGAGCAGCGTCCGCAGCTCGCCCGGATCCTCGAGCAGTTCGGCGAGCTCTCGCAAGTGTCGCCGAAGTCGCTTGCCGTGCGGCTGGCCGGCGACGAGTTCGGCCTCGCCGACATCGTCCGTGCGCTCGACGCAGCCGATCTCCACGTGGAGCATCTACAGCTGCACGCGCCAAGCCTCCACGACGTGTTCCTCGCCAAGACCGGCCGCACCCTCGAGGGCGCCGGCGCCGAGCAGCCCGAGAGCATCGCCACGTGAGCGCGACTCAGGTGTTCAGCCTGGCGCGGCGCAGCATCGTGCGCACGCTGCGCCAGCCCGCGTACGTCGTCCCGCCGCTCCTCTTCCCCACGATGCTCGTGGCCGTCAACGCCGCCGGCCTCCGGCCGTCGACCGAGCTCGACGGCTTTCCCACGGACTCGTTCCTCGCCTTCGCCGTCGCCGTGCCGTTCATCCAGGGCGCGCTCTTCGCGACGATGAACGCGGGGACGGACCTCGCGCGGGACATCCAGAACGGCTTCCTCAACCGGCTCGCGCTGACGCCGATGCGCGGCAGTGCCCTCCTTGCGGGTCACCTCGCCGGCGTCGTCGTCATGGGCCTGATCCAGTCCGTCTTCTATATGGGCTGCGCGCTCGCGTTCGGCGTCGAGATCCAGTCGGGCGTGCCAGGGATCGTCATGATCCTCGTGCTCGCGACGCTCATCTCGGCCGGCTTCGGGATGCTCGGCGCGTACATGGCCCTCCGCACCGGCTCGGGCGAGTCGATCCAGGCGCTCTTCCCGGTGCTCTTCATCTTCCTCTTCATGTCGTCGATGAACGCGCCGCGGAACCTCATGGAGGTCGACTGGTTCCGCGCGATCGCGACGGCCAATCCGGTTTCGTACCTCATCGAGGCCGTGCGGAGCCTCATCATCACGGGCTGGAACCTCGAGGCGCTCGCGCTCGGCTTCTCGGTCGCGGTGGCGCTGATCGCCGCGTCGACGTTCGCCGCGGCGCACGCCCTTCACGTGAGGATGGCGCGTACGTGACGGGTGGGACGTGGTATGCGTACCGCGCGGTCGCGCTCGCCGTCGCGTGGCGGACGGTGCACAACGCGCTCACGACGCCGAACATCCTCATCCCCTCGATCGCGTTCCCGCTCTTCTTCTTCACGGCGTTCGTAGGCGGCCTCTCGCAGCTGGCGGACCTGCCCGGGTTCGAGTACCCCGCCGGCTACACCGCATTCCAGTTCGTATTCGTGCTCCTCCAATCGGCCGCGTTCGGCGGCGTGTTCACGGGCTTCGGCATCGCGCGCGACTTCGAGCACGGGTTCTCGAGGCGCCTGATGCTGGCCGCGCCGCACCGCAGCGCGATCATCGTCGGCTACGGGCTGGCGGCGATCGTTCGCTGGGGCGTGACGGCTGTCGTTCTCGTCGCCGTCGCGCTCCTGCTCGGGATGGATGTGCTCGGAAACGGCGTCGAGGTGGTGGGGCTCTTCACGCTCGCGCTGCTCGTAAACATGGTCGCGCTCTGCTGGGCGGCCGGCATCGCCACACGCTTCCGGTCGCTTCAGGCCGGCCCGCTGATGCAGATGCCGGTATTCCTCATCCTCTTCTTCGCGCCCGTCTACGTGCCGCTGACGTTGCTGACCGGCTGGATCCACACGGTGGCGACGGTCAACCCCGTGACGTATCTGCTCGAAGCGGGTCGCAGCCTCGTCTCCGGGGCGCCGGAGTACGTCGCTGTCGCGTTCGGCGCCGCGTTCTTCCTCCTCGCCGTGTTCGCGGTCTGGGCCGCGCTCGGGATGCGCCGGGCCGAGGCGGCGGGCGGCTGAGCTAGTCCAAAAGGCCGGCCTCGACGGCCGCCACGAGCCCGGCGCCGACGCCGCAACGCGTGGCGAGGGTCGCGGTCTCGATGTACTCCCACGGCGTGTGGTCCTCGCCGCCAACAGGGCCTAGCCCGTCGAGCGTGGGGAGGCCCTGCGACGCCGCCCACGAGCCGTCGGAGACGCCGCCCGCCGCCATCTCGCCGAAGACATGGCCGAGCTGTCCGCCGAGCGCGATCGCAGTCTCGGCGAGCCGTCCGACGCGCTCAGTCCGCTCGAAGGGCGGCGGGCCGCCGAGATCCTCGTACGCGAGCTCGATGCCGTCGTGATCGCCGAAGGCGATCGCCTGCTGCAGGGCCCAGCCGAGATCCTCGTCCGTCCAGGCGCGGAGGTCGGCGGTCAGCGAGCCGGCGCTCGGCACGGTGTTGAGGCCCTCCCCGGCCTCTAGCCCCGTGATCTGGAGCGTGAGCTCGGCGCGCGCGCCGTGGAGCCCGCTGATCCGTAGCGCCTCGCGGGCGAGGGCGAGCGCGGCGTTCCGTCCTTCGGCCGGCGCCTCGCCTGCGTGAGCTGCCCGCCCGGAGGCGTGAATACGGAACCAGCGCGCTCCCTTGCGGCGCGACACGATCTCGCCGTTGGGCCGCCCGCACTCGAGGCAGAGGACGGCGTCCATGCCGAGCAGACGCCCGCCCGAAGGCGGCCCGCCGTCCCGGGACTCCTCATCCGGCACGCTCACGACCTCGAGGTGCCCGAACGGCCGCGGCCCGTCCGCGAGCAGCCGAGCCGTGTGCAGCGCGACCGCGACGCCGCCCTTCATGTCGGCCACGCCCGGCCCGTAGCAGCGCTCCCCCTCTCGACGGAACGGGCGCGCGGCTGCTGTGCCCTGCGGGAACACGGTGTCGTGGTGGCCGAGCAGCGCGACGCGTGCACTGCCAGACCCGCTCAGCGTGGCGTGGAGCGCGAGGCCGCCGGGAGTCTCCACGAGCTCGGGCTCGAGGCCGTAGCGCTCGGCTTCGAGCGCGAGGACACGCGCCAGCCCGTCGAGAGCCTCGAAGTCGCCGCCGGGAGTGTCGACGTCGACCCAGGTGGCGAGGTCTGCGAGCAGCAGGTCGAGCTCGGCGCCCGCGCGCTCGTGTACGCGTGCGGCCTCGGAGGACGCGACCGCCGGAATGTCCAACTACGAGGTCTGGCCGAACGACGCCCGGCGCTCGACGTCAGCCGGATCGACCATCTGCCCGTCCCGTCCGACGTAGCCGCCCTTTGCGCCGACGATGAGCAATACGAGGTCGTCGGCGCCGGCGTTCGAGACCCGTCGAGGCGTGGTCGACCGGACGTGGAAGACGCCGCCGGGCCCGAGCTCGCGGGTCTCGCCACCGACCTCGACGCTCGCCGTGCCCGAGTGAACGAAGTAGAGCTCGTCCTGCTCGTCGTGGTAGTGGTGGAAGCCCTCGTATCCCGGCGGCATGACGACCGCGTTCACGCCGAAGGCCTCGACGCCGAGCGCCTGGCGGATCTTGCGAAAGCCGTAGCCCTCACCGAGCTCGTCGAGCGTGCCGAACGCGTAGTCGTCTGGCATGGGGCGACGCTACACCGACGCTTAACAGTCGTCAAACGGCTCATTAAGCCTCGGCCGGTAGAACACCCGCATGGACAATCCCCGTCGCTTCATTCCCTTCATCGCGATCGCGGCCGCGGGTGCGGCCGGTGCTGCTATCGCCCTCGGAAGCGCCTATGCCGTCGGCTCACTCGACGGCGCGAGCACCGTCACGGTCCGCGAGGTGTCGGTCGAGAACACCTCCCAACCCACGACATTCCGTCCCGGCAAGTCGCTCTCGATCGGTGAGATCTACCGGCGCTCGGCGCCCGGCGTCGTGCAGATAACCGCCACCGGCCACGCCGCAGCCGATCCCTTTGGAGGCACGCAGCGCGCGCTCGGCTCGGGGTTCGTCTTCGACAAGGCCGGCTACGTCATCACGAACTACCACGTGATCGACGGTGCCGGATCGATCAAGGTCACGTTCTCCAACAACAAGAGCATCGATGCGAAGCTCGTCGGCTCCGACCCCTCCACCGACATCGCGGTGCTGAAGGTGAACACGAGCTCAGGCGCGCTGACGGCGCTCACGCTCGGAGACTCCGACGCGGTCCAGGTCGGCGACGCGGTCGTCGCCATCGGCAACCCGTTCGGCCTCTCGAGGACGGTGACCGCGGGAATCGTCAGCGCCCTCCAGCGCCAGATCGAAGCGCCGAACCAGTACGCCATCGACCACGTCATCCAGACCGACGCCGCCATCAACCACGGCAACTCGGGCGGGCCGCTGCTCAATACGCGCGGGGAGGTGATCGGCGTCAACGCGCAGATCGAGACGGGCGGCATCACCGCAGGCAACGTCGGAGTTGGCTTCGCCGTCCCGTCGAACACCGTGAAGACCGTCGCCGGTCAGCTGATCGCGACCGGCAAGGTTGACCACGCCGCCATCGGCATCCTCGCCCAGCCGATCACGCCAGACGTCGCAGAGGCGTTCCGGTTGCCCGCGAAGAAGGGCGTCCTCGTCGAGGAGGTGCAGTCGGGAAGCGGCGCTGCGAAGGCCGGGATCAAGGCCGGTACGAACGAGGTGACGGTCGCCGGTGAGAGCTACACACTCGGTGGCGACATCATCGTCTCGGCCAACGGGATGCCGGTCGACGACCTGGCGAGCCTGCGAGACGTCGTCTCGGAGCTCGAGCCGGGGGACACGATCACGCTCGGGGTGTATCGCGGAGACGTCAAGACGACGATCGAGGTGAGGCTTGGACGGCGGCCTTCCACCCCCTCCGGGTAGCCGTCCAAATCGGCCCCGCCCAGTGCGGGGTCGCACCGCCGCGAGCCGAGTCGCCACGGCGCGGCGGAGGTAGATGACGAAGGGCCCCACCTGCTGGGGCCCTTCGTCTTTCTTCTAGCCTTCGAGCCATGATCGATCCGGCCAGCGGGCTCGAGCTCGAGATCGAGGAAGAGCTCTGGGAGGAGGACGACGCGCCGGACCACAGCGGCTGGTCGTGCGTGCGCACCGATCCCTTTCCTTGCCCCGCCGAGGGCTGCGACTTCGTGGCGAACTTCATGACTGCCGCCCACCTCATCCTCGTGTGGGAGGAGCGCGACGACCCGAACCTCCTCCGCCATGCCGAGCGCGCGAAGCGCGTCGGGCGGAACCCGCGCATCGTCGAGTACGAGTTGTCCTTCGGACCTAGTGCGTCGTACTACGCCTGGGAAGCTGCGGGGAGACCCGTCCATGCAGTCCGCCCCGAGTGAGCTGGGGGAGCGCGCCCCCGTTCTCGCTCGGAGTCGAGGAGGAGCTCTTCCTCGTCGACTCCGAGACGCTCGAGGCCGCGCCGGTCTTCGAGCAGGTGGTGCCCGAGCCCTACGCTCGCCTGAAGCCCGAGCTCTTTGCCTGCATCGTCGAGACGACGACGACGGTATGCCGAGATGCAGGCGAGGTGCTCGTGCAGCTGCAGCGGCTCCGGGGGAAGGTCTCGACCGCCGCGACGTTCGTAGCGGCGGGCACGCATCCCCTGGCGCGAGGCGCCGACCAGCGAATCCTTTCCCTGCCTCGGTACGCGCGCATGCGGGAGGAGCTCGGGGAGGTCATCTACAAGCAACTCGTCTGCGGCTTGCACGTCCACGTGGCCATGCCCGACGAGGAAACGTGCCTGCGCGCGTACGAGGGCGTCGTGCCGTGGCTGCCGACGCTGCTTGCGTTATCCGCCAACTCGCCGTTTGCGGAGGGGAGGGCCACCGGCTTGAGGTCGACCCGCGCCGAGCGCCTCCTGCTCATGCC
>JBKJWA010000212.1:0-12815 GCA_046716705.1 Gaiellaceae bacterium | reverse complement strand
CGTAGTCGTACGTCTCCTGGACGACCGCAGCATCGGCCTCGTGCAGCGCGATCTGCTCTCGCACGGCGGCGTCGATCCCCCTCCCGAGAAACGAGAACGAGTTCATGTTCTTCAGCTCCCAGCGCGTGCGGAAGCCCTCCTCCCCCGCCTCCCGCACGGACACGTTCGCATCGCAGCGCATCGTCCCCTTCTCCATCTCCGCATCGGACACGCCGAGCTCGACGACCGTCTGCCGCAGGAGCTGGAGGAAGCGCTTGACGTCGTCGCCGGAATGGAGGTCGGGCCGGGTGACGATCTCCACGAGCGGCACACCGCCGCGGTTGTAGTCGACGAGCGAGCGGCCGGCGCCGACGATCCGCCCTCCGGCGCCGCCCACGTGGACCGTCTTCGCCGCGTCCTCCTCGAGATGGACGCGCTCGATCCCCACGTCGAGGTCGCTGTCCTCCCCGGGGACGGAGAACGAGCCGTCCACGCAGAGCGGCTCGTCGTACTGGGAGATCTGGTAGCCCTTCGCGAGGTCGGGATAGAAGTAGCTCTTGCGGTGGAAGACCGCACGCTCGGCCAGCTCGCAGCCGAGCGCTCGCCCGAGCTCGATCGTCCACTCGACCGCCGTACGGTTCGGCACCGGCAGCGACCCGGGGTGGCCGAGGCAGATGGGGCATGTCGTCGTGTTCGGCGCGGCGCCGAAACCGTTGGGGCAGCGGCAAAACATCTTCGTCCGCGTCTTCAGCTGGACGTGGATCTCGAGGCCGATGACTGTCTCCCACGTCATCGCAGGCGCTCGGGGACATAGTCGAACTCCAGAGCCTGCTCGAGGGCATGGCCGGCGCGGAAGAGCGTGCTCTCGGAGAACTGCGGGCCGACGAGCTGCAGGCCCACGGGCAGACCTTCCGAGAGGCCGCACGGGATGGAGAGCCCCGGCAGGCCGGCCATGTTCGAGGGGATCGTGAGGATGTCCGAGACGTACATCGCGAGGGGATCCTGCGTCCGCGCCCCGAGCGGGAACGCGACAGTCGGCGACGTCGGGCTGACCAAGAGGTCGAAGCGCTCGAAGAGGGCGGCGTGCTCGCGGCCGATGACCGTCCGCACCTTCTGCGCCTGCCCGTAGAACGCGTCGTAGTAGCCGGCCGAGAGCGCGTACGTGCCGAGCATGATCCGCCGCTTCGGCTCGTCGCCGAAACCCTCGTCGCGTGTTCGCTTCGACAGCTCGAAGTACCCGCCGGCGCCATCCGCGCGCGGGCCGAAGCGCACACCGTCGTAGCGCGCGAGGTTGGACGACGCCTCCGACGGCGCGATGAGGTAGTAGCAGGCAAGCCCGTACTCGACGGAAAGCGGTAGCTCGCAGGTGCTGACCTCTGCGCCAAGCTCCTCGCAGAGCGCGATCGCGCGGGCGACGGCCTCCTTCACGCCCGGCTCGATGCCCTCCGTCTCGTTCAGCTGCACGGGCACGCCGACACGCAGTCCCGCGAGATCGGCCGCCTCGGAGATCTCCACCGGCGCAGGGAGCTCGACCGTCGTCGTGTCACGCGGGTCGCGGCCGGCGATCACGGAGTAGAGGAACGCGCAGTCGGCGACGGTCTTCGCGATCGGCCCGATCTGGTCGAGGCTCGAGGCGAAGGCGATGATCCCGTACCGCGCGCGGGTGCCGTACGGCGGGCGGAGGCCGACGACGCCGCATAGGGCCGCCGGCTGCTTGATCGAGCCGCCCGTGTCCGATCCGAGCGCCCACGGCGCGAGCCCGGCGGCGACAGCGGCGGCAGATCCCCCGGAGGAGCCACCCGGCACGCGCGAGACGTCCCAGGGGTTGAACGTCGGCCCGTACGCCGAGTTCTCTGTCGACGAGCCCATCGCGAACTCGTCCATGTTCGTCTTCCCCAGCAGGGACAGTCCCCGCGCGCGGCACCGCTCGGCGACTGTGGCGTCGTACACCGGCACGTACCCGGCGAGGATCTTCGAGCCCGCAGTCGTCTCCACTCCCGCGGTCGAGACGATGTCCTTGAACGCGATCGGGATCCCCTCGGCGCCCGCGTGATCGAGCCGCCGGAGGTAGGCGTTGACGTCGTCGTCCCGCTCGAGGTACGTCGCGTGCAGCTCGGCGGAGGAGACCTCGCCGCGGGTCAGGAGATCGTTCGCCTCCCTGGCCGTCAGCCGCAGCGTGTCGATCACGACGCGGGCACTCCGAACTGGCCGTCCTCGGGGTCGGGCGCGTTCGCGAGCGCGTCCTCCAGCGTCAAGCACGGCTCGGGCACGTCGTCGCCGAACACGTTGACGATGTCGAGCGGATGAGATGTCGGCTCCACGCCCTCGAGGTCGAGCTCGGCGATCTTCCCCACCGACTCGAGGATGGCCGAGAGCTGGCCCTCGAAGCGCGTCACCTCCTCCTCGGAGAGGCCGAGCTGCGCGAGCGCCGCCACGTGGAGGACCTGCTCTCTCGTGATCGCCATGCAGACCAATCCTCTCAAAGCGGAGGGCCCCTTCCGGGGCCCTCGAAATGCGGAAGGGAGTGCCCCTACTCGGCAGGCCGTACGTTTGCGGCCTGCAGGCCCTTGTCGCCCTGGCTGATCTCGAACTCGACGCGCTGGCCCTCGGTCAGCGTCCTGTACCCCTCCATCGTGATCGCCGAGTGGTGGACGAACACGTCCTCCCCGCCCTCGCGCTCGATGAAGCCGAATCCCTTCTCGTTCGAGAACCACTTGACCGTGCCGACGGCCGTCTGTCCTACCTGGTCCACCGCGCTCCTCCTTGTGACTGTTGAGCGCCGCGGACGTTACCCAACTCCGCTACGGAAACGCAAGCATTCCCTGGCGGTAGCGGGCGGCTAGCAC
Organism: Gaiellaceae bacterium; assembly: GCA_046716705.1. Taxonomy (GTDB): domain Bacteria; phylum Actinomycetota; class Thermoleophilia; order Gaiellales; family Gaiellaceae; genus PALSA-612. The sequence goes on along the minus strand of JBKJWA010000212.1, from coordinate 9,990 downwards.
CGTGTTGCGGAGGAGGATGGCGATCGTCATCGGTCCGACCCCGCCGGGAACGGGTGTCAGGTACCCCGCGACCTCCGCGACCGCGGGATCGACATCCCCCGCGAGGCCCTCGGCAAGCCGCGTGATCCCAACGTCGACGACCGCTGCACCCGGCTTGACCATGTCGGGGGTGACGAGATGCGGCTGGCCGACGCCGGCCACGAGGACGTCCGCCTCGCGGGTATGGGAGGCGAGATCCGCGGTTCGCGAATGACAGATCGTCACCGTGGCGTTCTCCGCCAGCAACAGGTGCGCCATCGGCTTGCCGACGATCTGGCTACGGCCGATGACGACGGCGCGGCGGCCCTCCAGCGCGACGCCGTGCTCGGCAAGCAGCTCCATGCAGCCGGCCGGTGTGGCGGGAACGAATGTCGGACGCCCGAGGTAGAGCTGGCCGGCGCTGACGGGATGGAAGCCGTCGACGTCCTTCGCAGGCGACACCAGGCGCGTGGCGGCGCTGCCGTCGAGCTGCTTCGGCAGGGGGAGCTGGACGAGAATGCCGTCGACGTCGTCATCCGCGTTCAGCTGCTTGACGAGCTCGCGGAGCTCGTCCGCCGTGCTCTCGGGCGACAGCCGGTGGTCATGGCTCTCGATGCCGGCTTCGACCGCGGCCCGATGCTTGTGGTCGACGTAGATGTGCGACGCGGGGTCGTCGCCGACTAGCACGGTGGCCAATCCCACATGGCCCAGCTCGGCGACGTCGGCTGCCACCTGCTCGCGGATGCGGGCCGCGAGGGGAGCGCCTTTCATGAGCACCGCAGACACGGGGCGCTACGTTATCGCCCCATGGTGACCCTCACCGCAGTGATCCCCGCGACGAACGACCCCCCGACGCTCGCCGCGTGTCTCGACGCGATCGCGGCCGCCGACAAGCCACCGGAGCAGATCGTCGTCGTCACCGAGGGAGACGGGCCTGCGGCGGCGAGGAACGCCGGGGCCGCCGACGCGACCGGTGACATCGTGGTCTTCGTGGACGCGGACGTGCTTCCCCACGCGGATGCGTTCGCACGGATCCGCGTAGCGTTCGACGCGGATCCAGGACTGGCGGCTGTCTTCGGCTCGTACGACGACTCCCCCGCCGACCCGAGCACCGTCTCGCAGTTCCGTAACCTCCTGCACCACCACGTCCACCAGGAGGGCGCGGGCGAGGCGACAACGTTCTGGGCCGGTCTCGGGGCAGTGCGCGCGGATGCGTTTCGCGGCGCAGGCGGGTTCGACGCCGAGCGCTACAGGCTGCCCTCCGTGGAGGACATCGACCTCGGGACGCGCCTCGTAGCCGGCGGCGGGCGCATCGTCCTCGACCCGCTGCTCCAGGGCACGCACCTGAAGCGCTGGACGCTCTCGGACATGGTGCGAACCGACTTCTGGCAGCGCGGCGTGCCGTGGGTCGAGCTCGTCCTGCGCCACGGGTCCGGCTCATCGGCGCTCAACCTCGGCTGGCGCCATCGGGCGAGCGCGGCCGCGGCGGTCCTGGCGGTTGTCTCACTCGTGCGCGGGCGGCCGCTCACCACGGCCGCCGGCCTCGCAGGTCTCGTCGTGCTCAACCAGGACTTCTACTCGCTGCTCCTGAGGCGGCACGGGCCCGCGACGGCGGCCGCCGGCATCGGGCTCCACGCTCTGCACCACGTGACCGGCGCCGCCGCCTTGCCGATCGGCCTCGTCCGTAGCGCCTGACGTGGAGATCCGCCGCGTGACGACCGGGCGCGTGCGCGGGAAGCGGCGCTCCCACGGGCCGCTTCGCTACCTCCCCGGCGGCTGGAGCGACGACACAGTGCCTGTCCACGCGTATGCAGTGATGCATCCCGAAGGCGTCTGTCTCTTCGACACGGGCCAGACGGCGAGAGCAGTGCAGCCCGGCTACCACCCACGCTGGCATCCGTTCCTCCGGCTGGCCCGCTTCGAGCTGGAGCCAAAGGACGAGGTCGCTTCGCAGCTCGATCCGCAGACCGTGCGCTGGGTCGTCCTCTCGCATCTCCACACCGACCACGTCGGCGGTCTGCCCGCGTTCACGCATGCCGAGGTCCTCGTCACGCGAGAGGAGTGGGAACGAGCGCGCGGTCTCGCCGGAAGGCTCCGTGGCTACGTCCCACAACACTGGCCTTCCGGGCTCCTGCCTACGCTGGTCGACGGCTCACGGGACGTGGGCGGCGACGGAACGCTGCTCATGGTCCGGCTGCCCGGCCACACACCGGGGCACGCCGGGCTGATCGTGGAAGACGAGACGCTCCTAGCGGGCGACGCGACCGACGTCGGCGGGTTCGGCGGACGGGTCTTACGCGCCCACGACTAGTCTCCCCTGATGCGCTTCGGAGTCGTCGGCCTGGGCTGGGCGGCCCGCGCGTTCCACCTTCCCGGGCTGAAGGACGTTCCTGACGCGGAAGTCGTAGGTGGCGCAGATCCCTCTGCGGAGCAGCGAGCCGAATGGGAAGAGCTCACCGGCACACCTGCCTTCGGGACGCTCGGAGAGCTGATGGAGCGTGCCTCACCGGAGACAGTGATCATCGCCACGCCACCCGACTCGCATGCCGAGCTCTCGATCCAGGCCGTCGAGGCGGGAGCTCATGTCATCTGCGAGAAGCCGTTCGTTTCGACCGTCGAGGAGGCTGATCGCGTGCTCGCCGCCGCCGAGCGGATGGACAAGAGGGTCGCAGTGAACCACCAGTACCGCGAGAAGCCGATCTTCCGCGCCGTGAAGGAGCAGATCGGCACGCCCCACGTCGGGCGGCTCGTGTTCTGCCAGGTCTTGCAGCTCATGGACCTCGCGCCGTGGGACGAGCCGGTGCCGTGGCGGAAGGCGATGCCGAACCGCACACTGTTCGAAGGCGGCGTCCACCTGGTCGATCTTGTGATCGACCTCTTCGGGGAGCAGCCCGAGGCCGTGTACGCGCGTCACTCGGCGGGGCTCGAGCTCGAACGGAGCGCGGACGCAATCCATCTCGTGACGCTCGAATTCCCGGGCGGACGCCTCGCCCAGATCACGATCGACCGGCTCTGCAAGGCCGGCACGCGATACATCGAGCTTCGTGCCGACTGCGAGCATGCGTCGTTGCGCGCATCGCACGGCGGACGAGCGCTGCTCCAGGCCGGCATGAAGCGCGCCGGTCGGCCGGGCATTCGATTCCTCTACGGACTGGGCGGCGTCGCCTGGCTCGAGCGAGGGACGCGGCGCAAGGGGCTCGCGCGCAATCCCCGCGATCCCGGCATCGTCGCCACGGCAACGCTCTTCCGGAAGATCGCCACCGCGCTCGAGGCGAACGAGGAGCCGCCCTCGAGCGGACGGGAGGCGCGCGACGTGCTCGCGGTCATCGAAGGCGCGTACCGATCGGCGGAGACCGGTCAGCGCGTCACGCTCATCGCTTCTTGACGACGAGGGAAGCGATCGCGCCCGCGGTGCGGCTGCCGGCTGCCGTCCCGCGCACCCGCAGGGCGTAGCTGCCTGGCTTGAGCGTCCGGCCGAACGTCACCGCGTTAGCGCCCGCCTTGCCCTGCCGCGTCATGCGCAGGACGACCAAGCCGCGCCGGACCACGTCAATCCGCGTCGCGGCGCGCTCGGAGAGCGTGAAGCGGAGCGTCGCCGGACGGCCGGCCGTCGTGCGGAGTTGCTTCACGAGGACGCGCAGCACGAGCGCCGGACGTAGGTCCATCTTCACCAGCCGCACGCGGTTGTTCGCGGAGTCGCCTACGAGGAACCCCGACAGGTCTGCAAGCATGGCCAGCGGCTTCGGCTGGTTGAGCGCCGCCGCCGTCGGAGACCCGCCGTCGCCCGAGAACCCAGCGGCGCCCGTTCCCGCCACAGCCGTGAAGTCGTCGACCGCCCTGACGCGAAGCACACGGTTGCCACTCGTGTCCGTTACGAGAAAGGTGCGATCCGGCAGAGCAGCGACGCCGTGCGGGGGCGGAAGCTTTGCGGCCGTCGTGATCGTGCCGTTCGCAGCCACGCGCCGGACACGCGAGTTTCCGGCGTCCGCGATTAGGAAGCCGCCGCCGGGGAGCGATGAGGCGGCAAAGGGCAAGTTCAGCTGCGCGGCAAGCGCTGGGCCACCGTCCCCGCCGTAGCCGCGGACGCCCGAGCCGGCCACCGTAATGATCGTGCTGTCGGGCAACACGCGCCGGATGCGATCGTTGCCCGAGTCGGGAAACAGGAAGCCGCCGTCGGGGAGCGCCGAGACCCCTCGCGGTGCCTCGATCATGGCAGCCGTCGCGGGCCCGCCATCGCCCGAGTAGCCCGGCTCGCCCGTACCCGCGACCGTCGTGATCATCCCGTCCGGCCAGACGCGACGGATGCGGTGGTTGCCGGTGTCCGCGAGCACGAACCCGCCTCCGCTCATGAAGGCGACGCCGTGACCGCCGTCGAGCTGCGCGCTCGTGGCCGGGCCCCCGTCGCCGGAGAAGCCGCGCACGCCCGTCCCCGCCACGCGCGTAACGCGACCGCCTGCATCAATGCGGCGGACCGTGTGGCGGAACGGCTCGGCAATGAGCACTTCCCCACTCGCGGAGACGTCGAGCCCGCGCGGATGGTCGATGGCGCTCTGGGTCGCGGGCTCGCCGTCGGTGCCCGGGCCGGTCGCGCTGGCGCCGGTGCCGGCGATGGTCGCGATCCTGTCCACGCCAGTCGCCGACGCGGCGCCGAGCGCTCCCACCACGGCGAGCAAAGTCGCGGCCAGCAGCACAGCCGAGCGCCTCATGATCCCGGCTTCCTCGCCCGAACGACGAGCTGCGGCGAAAGGAGGAACGCCAGCCGCGAGCCGCTCGGGCCGCCGACTGCCCTCCTACCCACCGGCCGCACCTCCTCGACCCGCAGGCCGGACTGCTCGAGACGCGCGCAAAAGCGGCTGAACGCGAGCCGGGGCATGCGGGGCGGCGCCGACCGCTTCGCCGGCACGACGCGCTTGGCCACGCGCACGAGCGGGTAGACGACGCGACCGCGCCAGATGATGACGGGCGCGCGGTAGTTCGGGAAGCTCACGACCGCCACGCCGCCCGGTCTCAACACCCTCACGAGCTCCCCGGCGGCGCGTGGTAGCTCCGGCACGACGTATTCGAGGACGCCGGTCGCCACGACCGCGTCGAACGACGCATCCGGGAAGGGCAGCGCCGTGATGGAGCCGCGCACCAGCCGATCGCGGAGGTGAGGAAGCCGCGCGATCGCTCCGTCCACCATCGCCGGCGCGATGTCCAGTCCGGACACGGCCCACCCGCGACGGTCGAGCTCCGCGCACAGGTAGCCAGTTCCCATGCCCGCGTCGAGGACGTCGGCGGGGTCGTCTCCGAGCAGCTCGACCACGGCTGCAGCTCGGCTCCGCAACAATCGCCCGCCCGCCCCGGAGCTGCCATACGCTCGGTCGTAGGCGCACGCCGTCTCGTCGAAGAACTGTTCGACATCGACCTCGGTGGAGTCCCCGGTGGCCATCATGCGACCGCACGCGCCGACGCGGTGCTTCCGGAGCGCTCGCTCGCCAGCCGGAAGAGCTGCCTGAACGACCCCTCGAGCGTCAGCCCCTCGGTGACGAAGCGGTGGGCCGCTGACGTGATTCGCCTCCGCGCATCCTCGTCGTCGAGGTAACACCTGACCGTCTCGGCGAGCTCGTCGACCGTCGCCTCGACGTAGTGTTCGCCGGGCACGTACGGTGCGGGCAGGTACATCGGCTCGGAGACGACGAGCGCGCCGTTGGCCATGCCGACGATCAGCCTGATGTCCGGCAGATGGCCCGGCAGACGGGGGATGTTGAGCATGATCTTCGTCCGGTTCAGCAGCTCCGTGCGGGCGTCTCCCCAGTAGCCCTTTTCCGGGGTGTTGCTCCCGAGAGTCTGTATGTCGATGCCCTCCCGCTCCACTCGCCGGAGGATCCGCCGCCGGCGGCGAATGCGGTAATCGCCGAGGAAGACCGCGTCGATGTCGCGCTCGAGCCCGAGCAGCCGGCCGTCGCCCTCGTGGTAGCCGACCGGGACGAAGTCGGCATGAACCCGCCTTCCGGCCAGAAACGCCTGATAAGCGCCGGTCGCGACCGCGAGCACGGTGGCGCTGCCGTCACGGTCCAGCTGCTCGAGGTACCGCGCGTTCGAGTAATGGTCGTTTACACGCCGGTCGCGAAGGACGATCTTCACGACCTCACGGGTCGTCAGCCGCTCGCGCGGAAAGCCCGCCTCGGGCGGCATCGGCAGCGGTTCCGTGTGCCACACGATCACGACGGGACGCTGCTCGCGGGGAAGCGCGGCGATCCGCTCTAGCGTCCGCCGATACCAGATCGGGTTTCCACCGATGAAGACGATCCGGTCGGCCGACAGGTCGATCTCACGCTCGTAGACGAGGTTCACGTCGAAGCCGAGCCCGCGGACGATCTCGGCGCCGGTCGGTGCCCTCGAAACGCGCAGATCCTCACGCCGCAAGAGCTCGACAGTCCTGCCCTGGAGCCGGCCCCAGTCAGCCGCGTCGCGCGCGGAGGGGTCGTCGGGCGCCGGCATCCCGCCGGCACTATAGAGGCGAGAGTTCGCGCCCGATCCGTACTATCAGCCGGCGATGGAAAGGCATGCGGCGGGAGACCGCACGATCCTCCTCGGAGGTAGCGGCTTCCTTGGCCGCTACATCCTCGAGCGCTGCCCGGGGATGATCTCGGTGGGCCGCACGGCGCCGCCCACTGCCAACCGTCACGTCCACGTGGACAGCCTCGCCGACCTGGGCGTTCTTGACGAGCTCGATTTCGACAGCATCGTCTACATCATCGGCTTCACCGACCACCACGCCATGGAGCGAGAACACATCCCGCGTGGCGAGCCCACGGCCTTCGACTACCACGTCACGCCGCTCCTGCAGACGATGGAACAGCTCAAGCGCTACCCGATACGCAAGGTGCTCCACTTCTCTACGACGCTGATCTACGACGAGAAGCGCATCGAGCTGCCCGTCTCCGAGCACGCGCCGATCGACCCCTACCGCAACCGCTACGTGCTGAGCAAGTACCTGGCCGAGGAGGCGTGCAAGTTCTACGCCCACTGGTTCCCCATCATCAACATCCGCTTCGCGAACCTCTACGGCCCCACGCCCCTCCGCCGCTACGACCTGATCCACGTGCTCGTCAACCAGCTGCTCGACGAGGGACGCGGCGAAGTCTGGAGCACCCGGCCCGAGCGGGACTTCATCTACGTCGAGGATGCCGCCGATGCCATCATCGACCTGCTCGACGCCGACTACGCCGGGACGGTCAACCTCGGGACGGGCACGATGACCTCGGTCGGCCGCATCGTCGACCTGCTGCGCGAGGTGAGCGGCTGTCCCGTCGACGTGCTCGACGTACCAGTCGAGGGCTTCGTGTAGTTCCGTTGCGACATGACGACGCTCGAGCGGATCATCCCCTGGCGGCCGCGCGTGCCGATCGACGAGGGGGTCCGCCGCACGTACGAGGTCATGCGCTCGTACCGCGCCTGACGTTCCGCCCGAAGAGGCTCCGGGCAGGCGGCTACTATCGGCACCGCCCGTATGCCCGACCGCCTCACACAACGCGTCCCCGAGGCGCCTGCCAGCGCCGTTCGCCGCATCGGCATCGGCGACTGCGTGATCTCGGAGCGCGCGAAGGCGCTCGTGCGAGAGGCGCTCGACCGCAACCGCCTTTCCGCCGGGCCGTTCATGGCGAGCTTCGAGCAGCAGATGGCCGACCTCCACGGCTGCGCGCACGGGCTGATGTCGAACAGCGGCACGAGTGCGATGCACATCGCGCTGGGAGCGCTCAAGGAGCACCACGCGTGGAGGGACGGCGACGAGGTGCTCGTGCCAGCAATCACGTTCGTGGCGACGTCCAATGTCGTTCTCTACAACGGCCTGCGACCGGTCTTCGTCGACGTCGAGCCAGACCGCTATTGCATCGATCCGGCCCTCATCGAGGCGCGGATCACGCCCCGCACTCGGGCGATCATGCCCGTGCACGTAGCCGGACAGCCGTGCGACATGGACCCCGTCCTCGAAGTCGCCCGCGCACACGGCCTGCGAATCGGCGAGGACTCGGCGGAGGCGCTCGGCGTCGCCTACGACGGCAGGCCGGTCGGCTCGTTCGGCGACGTGGGCTGCTTCTCCACATACGTCGCCCACATCATCTCGACGGGAGTCGGCGGCGTCTGCACCACGAACGACCTCGAGCTGCTGGCAACGATGAAGAGCCTCATGAACCACGGCCGGGACGCGGTCTACACACGCATCGACGACGACACCGACTTCGCACGAGCGGTGGAGCTCGAGATCCCGGCGCGTCGCTTCTCGTTCGTGCGGTTCGGCCACAGCTTTCGCGCGACCGAGATGGAGGCCGCGCTGGGGCTCGCCCAGCTCGAGGAGCTTCCCGAGCGGACGAGACGGCGGGAGGCGATCGTTCAGCGTCTGACGGCAGGCCTGAGCGACCTCGAGGAGCATCTCCAGCTCCCCTCTCCGAGGCCGAATGCGGGCCACTCGTGGATGTTCTTCCCGCTCGTGGCCAGGGCAGGCATCTCGCGCCACGATCTCGTCGACCACCTCGAGCTGCACGGCATCGAGACGCGGCATCTGCTGCCGCTCATCAACCAGCCTGCCTACCGCGAGCTCTTCGGCAATGTCGACTCCGAGTGCCCGGTGGCCGCGCGGCTGAACGAGACCGCCTTCTATGTCGGTTGCCAGCCCGAGCTCTCGGACGACGACGTCGACTACGTCATCGAGACGTTCCACTCGTACTTCGCGGCGTGACCACCACGCGGGGCCTTGCGGCCAGGAAGCGGGCGGGCGACCGTGCGCGCCCGGTGCGCTGCCAGATCTGCGGAACGGAGACGACGCCCGGAGTCGACCTCGGCGGTCAGCCGGTAGGCGACCTCATCCTCTCCCGAGCCCAGCTCAACCGGCCCGAGACGTTCTATCCCATGCAGCTGCACCACTGCCCGGACTGCGGGCTGACCCAGCTCGGCTATATCGTCAACCCGAAGGTCGTCTACAAAAACTTCCCCTTCGTCAGCGGCACGACGCGCACGGCGACCGAGCACCTGCAAGGGCTTGCCAGGTCGCTCGTGGAGACGGCTGGGCTCGGCGCCGACTCCTTCGCCCTGGACATCGGCTCCAATGACGGCACGCTGCTCAAGGGCTATCTCCCCTACGGCGTCCGCTTTCTCGGCATCGATCCTTCCGGCGACCCCGTCCGCATCGCCAACGAGCAGGGAGTTCCCACCGTCCACGACTTCTTCACCGAGGAGACGGCTCTCGAGATCCGCGAGCAGCATGGGCGCGCGGACGCGATCTCGGCGGCGGGGGTCTTCGGGCACATCGCCTCCCTCGACGGCGTCATGCGGGGCGTGGATGCGCTGCTCCAGCCGAGAGGCGTCTTCCTCACCGAGAACCAGTACTGGCTCGACATGGTCGAGCGGTTGCACTACGACAACATGTTCCACCAGCACCTGCGCTACTACTCGATCAAGCCGCTCCAACACCTCTACGCGAAGTACGGGCTGGAGATCTTCGACGTCCGCCGGTCCGACGTATACGGCGGCTCGATCACCGTGTACGGATGCAGGCAGGGCGCGTACTCGGTCTCGCCGAGCATCGCTGGGCTCCTGGACGAGGAGGAGGCTGCAGGTCTCTACGAGGAGAAGACGTGGCGCCGGTTCGCCGACGCCGTCGAGGAGCGCCGGCGAGTGCTCTTCGGTGACGTCTACGCGCGCGTCTCGAGCGGCCAGAAGGTGATCGGGGTCGGTGCGCCGGCCAAGGCGTCCACCGTCTGCAATTACTGCCGGCTCGGGCCTGAGCTTCTCTCCTACATCACCGAGGTCAACCCACTGCGCATCGGCATGTTCCTGCCGGGGGTGCATGTCCCGATCGTCGATGAGGAGCAGATGTTCGAGGACGACCCGGCGCCGGACGCCGCAATCCTCTTCGCCTGGAACTACTACGACGAGATCGTGCCCAAGCTGCGCGCGCGCGGCTTCGAGGGCGAGCTCATCGAGCCCTGA
>JBKJWA010000211.1:0-2668 GCA_046716705.1 Gaiellaceae bacterium | reverse complement strand
CGGCGCATCCAGTCGAGCATGTATGCGCTTGGGCTGACCGCGACGTCGGCAAGCTCGATCGCTGCCTGCTCGAGGCGCGTGACGGCGAGCGCCCCCGGCAAGACCCGAGTCTTGCGAGCCATGTCCGCAACCCATTGCCTCGTCCCATGGCAGTAGACGACGAACGACGTGTTCTCGAACGCGAGACCGAGACGGCGCAGCTGCACCGCGCAATACGCGGGGGCGCCGAAATCCTGAGCTACGACGACGTCCGGTGGCTCACTCCTCAGCGCTAGCTCGACCTCGCGACTCCCGGTGAACTGCGGCGGCGCGACCGATGTCTCGCGGTGTAAGACGAGTCGAACGCGCACGCCCACACGTTCGTAGAGCCGCCGCCATTCGGGAGCGACCGGGTCTGCAGGCGTTTTGCCGAGGTACAGCACTTCGACCTCGTGACCCATTCTCGCGAGCGCGACGGCGAGGAACGTCGTCGCCGTGCCGAGTCCGTTGCCTTTGTAGCCTAGTAGCTCGTCCGCCACGAGCGTGATGCGTCGTGGCTGCACGATCCTTCCTAAGCGAGCGCGAAGCGCTGGTCCGGCGCGAGCGCTTCCACCGCGCCGTCAGCGCGCACCGAGTAGCTCTGCTCGGTCAGCGAGGCGAGCGAAGCAGGAGAGGAGTACGTGACGGTGGCGAGAGCGCGCGGCTTGCCGGTGGCGAAGCCGCCGCGATGGAATCCGCACGTGTTGCAGAGGATGAAGGTCCCCTTTGCCGCAGTGAACGTCACGGGCCGATCCGCAACCTTCGTGGCCAACTCTTCCTCGGGCGGATAGTTGTCACCCAGCGGTCGCCACGGCCACAGGTGGTCGAGCTCACCCCCCGGGGCGCTGCGCGGGACGTATTCGAAGGGTCCCGCTTCGTCGTCGACGTCCACCAGATACAGGAACGCCTTGAGCAGGTGCCGGTCGTTGAAGTCGCGGTGCCAGCGCTGCGAGGACTTCCGCTCTCCCTCGGCCGGGGGCGTGTACCAGAGATCGACGTACTCGAGCTTCGACCACATGCCGAGGTACGCGTTGGCGACGTCGAGCAACCTGCGATTGATGCCCAGCCGGAGCCAGGGATCGTCAAGCCCCAGCTCGGCGCCGTAGGAGTACTTGCGGATCACGAACTCCTTCCCCTCGCGCCGGCGCAGAGCCGACTGGCCGCCGTCCGCCTCGGCGGCAAGCGCTGCTTCGGTCTCAGAGATGAACTGCCCGCCGTCTGCCTCCAGCTCCTTCCACGCCTCGGGGTCGGTCACCAGCTCCGCGAACGGCAGCACGGCGTACCCGTCTTCGCGCAAGCGCTCGAGGACGGTCCGCTGCGTCGTGTCGAGCTCCGGCGGCGAGCTGCCGTAGCGACGCCGCGCCTGCCGGTTCGAGAGTAAGCGATCGTGCAGTTGGTACGTGGCGACGACGCCGCGGCGCTCGATTGCGGTTGCGATTCGGGTCGCTCGGGCAGCGAAGCGAGTGCGCTTCCGGTGCATCGGGCCACCTTAGCGACCGCCGTCGCCTACCGTATCCGCAGGTGAGTGCGCCCTCTCTCTCCAGCGTCTTCTTCCTGTATCGCGACTCTCCGCTGCGCTGCGCCGCGCTTGCCGCCCGGTCTGGGATGCCGGAGCGCTACTGCCTCCACGGACTCGACCAGTTCGCCGCTCGGGGGATTGCAGTAGGCCACAACCTCGAGCGGCGGCCGCCGCCGGTCTGGACGAGGGCCGCGGACGCGGTCGTCAACCGGATCGCGTATGGAGCCGGCGGCTACGGGGGGGACTTCGCCTCCGTCCTCGCGTCCTTGCGCGCGCTGAACAGCGCCGACGCGGTCCTGTCCACGGTCGACACCGTCGGCCTTCCCCTCGTCCTGCTCAAGCGGGCTGGTCTCGTCCGGCCGCCGCTGGTCTACATCGCGATCGGCTTGCCGGAGCGCCTCGCGAAGGTCCAGCGCGGGCGCGTCCGGCGTCTCTACGCCTCCGCGCTCGGCACGGCCGCGACGATCGTCGCCTTCGGCAGGCGCGAAGCGGAGGCGCTCGATCGGTGGCTCCGCGAGAACGGCATCTCCGCGCCCGACGTCGAGTTCGTGCCCTTCGGCGTCGACACCACCTACTTCCGGCCGCAGACGGAGGTCGCGCCCGAGTTCGACGTCCTCTCGATCGGCGCGGATCCGCACCGGGACTTCGGCCTGCTGCTGCGCGTGGCGCAAAGGCTGCGCGAGCGCTCCTTTCGCCTCGTCGTATCCGCGGAACACGCGAGGACGCTTGGCCGGGCGCCGGCGAACGTGTCGGTCGAGGTGGATCTGCCCTTCTCGCTCGTGCGCGACCGGCTTGCCTCGGCGCGGCTCGTCGTCCTCCCCGTAAAGGAGAACAGCTACTCGGGGGCGACCACCGTGCTGCTCCAGGCGCTGGCAACAGGCAGACCGGTCGTCGTCTCGCGGACGGGGGCCATCGCCGATGGCTACGGGCTCTCCGACGGCGTCAACTGCAGGCTCGTCGCCCCGAGCGATCCTGCCGCGCTTGAGGTAGCCGTGCGCTCGCTGCTCGAGGACGGCAACACGGCTGCGAGGCTCGGCGCAGGCGGCCGCGCCACCGTCGAACGCTCCCTGTCGTGGGAGCGCTACGTGGAAGCGCTACGTGCGATCCTCCAGCGCGCGGCGGAGTCCGGCC
>JBKJWA010000210.1:0-10583 GCA_046716705.1 Gaiellaceae bacterium | reverse complement strand
CGGAGATAATGCGTGGGTCGCGGCCGGTTCGGTGATCACCGAGGATGTCCCGCCCGACGCCCTGGCCATCGCACGCGCACGGCAGGAGAACAAGGAAGGGTATGCCGGTGGAAAGCGCCACGACTGAGCTCGTCCGGCTCCCCGGACTGGACATGGCCGTGAGCACTGAGCGGCCGGAGGCGAAGCCGGGGCACTGGATCGAGCGCGGCCCGCTCAAGCGGCTCATGGTGTTCTCAGGTCGCTCCCATCCGGAGCTGGCGCAGCGAATCGCCGAGCAGCTCGGCGTCGAGCTCGGCGAGGTCGAGCTGAAGACGTTCGCGAACGGCGAGACGTACTGCCGCTACAACGAGTCGATCCGCGGTTCGGACGCGTTCATCGTCCAGACAGGCTGCTCGCCTGTCGACCGCAACCTCATGGAGCTCCTGTTCATGATCCAGGCCGCGAAGCTCGCTTCGGCCAAGCGGATCACTGCCGTCGTCCCCTGGTTCCCCTATTCGCGCCAGGACCGGAAAGCGCTGCCGCGCGAGCCGATCTCAGGGCGTCTCGTCGCAGACATGATCCAGCTGGCCGGCGCCGACCGCATCCTCACGATGGACCTCCACGCGGGGCAGATCCAGGGCTTCTTCACGATTCCGGTCGACCACATGACGTCGCTGCCGCTCTTCGGGCGCCACTTCCGAGACCTCGGGCTCACCGGGGACGGCGTCGTGTCGGTCGCTCCCGACGCCGGCCGCGCGAAGCACGCGATCAGGTTCGCGGAGATGATCGAGGCCGATTTCGCCGTTATGCACAAGACCCGGCCGGCGCACGACAAGGCATCGGTCACGGAGATCACCGGCCGCGTGAAGGACAAGGTCGCGATCGTCGGCGACGACGCGATCATGACCGGCGGCACGCTGCTCGCGGGAGCCCAGGCTCTGCGCGAGCACGGTGCGACCGCGGTCTGGGTCTTCACGACGCACGGTCTCTTCTCCGAGGGCGCGCTCGAGCGGTTCGCCGAGGCGGACCTCGCAGGGATCGTCGTCACGGACACGGTGCCCATCGACCCTGTGAGCCGCCCGGCGAACCTGACAGTGCTGCCGATCTCGGGCCTGCTTGCCGAGACGATCATGAACGTCTTCGCCGACGAGTCCGTCTCCGCGATCTTCGGCGGCGACTACCAGCTCTTCTAGCAGTAGCCGGTAGCTACAATCCGCCGCCGTGGCTGGTGAGCGAGTACGTCTCGAGGTGCAGCAACGCGGCGCGCTGGGATCGCGCGAGTCTCGACGCCTGCGCCGAGACGGTCTGATCCCGGGCGTCCTCTACGGCCGGGGGAAGCAGCCCCACGCATTTGTCGTCCCCGAGCGCACGCTTCGAAGCGCGCTCGGCGGGCCGCACGGCCTGCACGCGATCCTCGACGTCGTTCTCGACGATCAGAAGACAACACACGCGTCCGTCGTCAAGGACTACCAGCGGGATCCGATTCGGGGGCACCTCACGCACATCGACCTTCACGAGGTCAGGCTCGACCAGCCGATCAGCGCGCAGGTCGCGGTGGAGCTCGTCGGCGAGTCTCCGGGCGTGAAAGAAGGCGGCGTGCTGACGCAGCTCGTCCGGGACGTCACCGTCGAGGCCTTGCCGCTTGAGATGCCCGACCGCCTGACGCTCGACATCTCTGCGACGGAGATCGGCGACGCCCTTCGCGTCTCGGATCTCACGATCCCGGCCGATGTGACGGTGCACGCGGACCCGGAGAACGTGCTCATGACGGTTTCCGCGCCGCGTCTCGCCGCCGAGCTCGAAGCCGCAGAAGCGGAAGCCGCGGCCGCGCTCGAGGCCGAAGAGGCCGAGGAAGGCGTGGAGGCTGTCGAGGGCGAGCCGGAGGCCGAGGAAGGCGAGGAGCCTGCGGCGGAGGGCGAGTCCGCTGCGGCCGAAGACGCCGGCGAGCCCGCAGAGGGCTAAGAGCCCTCCTCATGCGCCTACGGCGCAGGCGGGCACCCGAGCCTTCTCTCGACCTGCTCGTGGCGGGGCTCGGCAACCCAGGACGCCAATACGAGCGCACGCGGCACAACATCGGCTGGCTCGTGCTCGACGAGCTGGCCTCACGCCACGGCGGCACGTACCGCGGGAAGTTCTCCGGGCGGCTCGCGGAGGTTCGCGTCGGTGACCGCCGGCTTGCCCTGCTCAAGCCCGAGACGTACATGAACGAGTCGGGCCGATCGGTCGCCGCGGCGGCGCGGTTCTTCAAGTCGCCTTTCGAATCGCTCGTCGTCGTGCATGACGACGTCGACCTCGAGGAGGGCAGGCTGCAGGTCCGAGGAGGCGGCGGGCTAGCGGGCCACAATGGCCTCCGGTCCCTCGCGGACGCCCTGGGGTCGCGTGACTTCCTCCGCGTTCGCATCGGGGTCGGACGACCCGGCCGCGGTGATCCACGACCCGTCTCCGACTACGTGCTGTCGGCGTTTCCCGCCGAGGCCGACGTCGAGAGCATCGTCAGTCGTGCTGCGGATGCGGTCGAGGCCGTCGCGCTCGACGGGGTGGAGTCGGCACAGCGCCGCTTCAATTGACACAGAAACGGCAAAAAGCCGTAACCCATAGTCCTCAAAGTCCCGACTAGCATCAGCAGCGGGGCGGAGGATGGTGGCCCCCGGCAGGTGTCCAAAAGGGACAGTGGTCGCGGCTGGAGAGCCGCCCTCGCCGGTGCCTCGCACCTCTTTTACACTGACCCCCGCGGGATGCGTATCCCGTCCTTCGTCATGGACCAGCCACCGCTCCTCGCGCTCGCCGACGTGCTCGCCGACACAGGCGATCTCGCCGAGCTCGCCGAGCGGCTCCCGGCGGCCCGCGCGCGCGTTTCGGAGCCGGCGCTCCCGCTCGTGCTCGCGGCGCTCCACCGCCGGCTCGGCCGCAGCCTGATCTGCCTCCTGCCCGACGACGAGGACGCGCGCGACGCAGCAGAGGCCGCGGCGTGGTTTCGTGACGGTGACGCCGTCGCCTTCATGCCGGGACGCGGAGTCGCCGTCGATTCGGGCTTGCGACCGCCGCCGCACCTTGTGGGGGAGCGGCTACGAGCGCTCTCAGTGCTCGAGGACGGCGGCCTCGTGTGCATCTCGGCCTCCGCGGCCGCCGAGGGCCTGCCGGCCGAGGACAAGCGGGCAGCGCCGGTGGAGATCTCCGTCGGCCAGGCGAGCGGGTTGGACGAGCTGGCGGAAGCGCTCGTCCTCGCCGGCTACGAGCGAGTCGAGCGCGTTCAGGAACGCGGCGAGATCGCCGTCCGCGGCGGCCTTCTCGACGTCTTCGGGACGACGGGGCGCGAGCCGATTCGCGTCGAGCTCTTCGGAGACACGGTCGAGGGCATCCGGGCGTTCTCACCTTTCACGCAGCGCGCGCTGCGTGAGCTCGAGAGCACGGTCATCTTCCCGGCCAGCGAGCGCCGGGTCAATCTCGCCGGCGACGCTGCACTCGAGACGGGCGAAGCAGGAGCGCTTGCTCGGCAGGCAGACGTCGTCTGGAGACCGGCCGCCGTGCTGGAGGTCTGGCGCGACGAGCTCGGCGTCGATCTCGACGTCCATGGCGCCGAGCTCGACCCGCTCCCCAGTGGCCAGGAGCTCGCGTTCGAGGCGCAGCGTCCTGCGCTCGCCGCGCGGGGCATGGCCGAGGCCGAGCGCGAGCTCAACGCACTCGTGCGGACAGGCCTGCGCGTGGTTGTCTCGTTCCCCCACCGTGGCGATGCCCTGCGCACCCAACGTCTGTTGAGGCGCGCGGATGCCGAGATGCTCGAGCCGGGAAGACCGCTGCCTACCGAGGGGGCGTTGCTCTTCGTCGCCTCGCCCGCCCGACGAGGATTCGTGTGGCGCGACCTCGGCATTGCGCTCGTTCCCGAGGCGCAGGTGCTACGCCGGCGGGCGCCGCGTCAGACCCGTGTGGCGAGGGCGCTGCGGTCGTTTGCCGACCTCCGTACCGGCGACTACGTCGTGCACGAGGATCACGGCGTCGGTGAGCTGCTCGGCTTCGAGACCCAGACGGTCGGCGGCATCACGCGCGACTATCTGCTGCTCGCCTTCCGCGGCGAGGACAGGCTGTACGTGCCGCACGACCAGGTGGGGAAAGTGTCGCGTTACGTCGGCGCGGATGGGCGTCAGCCGATGCTCTCGAAGTTGGGTGGGCGCGCGTGGCAGCTCGTCAAGAGCCGCGCCGCTCATGCGGCGCGAGAGCTGGCCGGAGAGCTGCTCGCGCTCTACGCGCAGCGCGAGCACGCCGCCGGCGTGGCGTTCGACCTCTCCAACGACTGGCTCGAGCGGCTCGAGGCGTCGTTCCCGTTCCGCGAGACACCGGACCAGCTCGAGGCGATCGAAGCCGTGAAGGAGGATCTCGAGTCACCGCGTCCCATGGACAGGCTCGTCTGCGGCGATGTCGGGTTCGGCAAGACGGAGATCGCCGTGCGTGCGGCGTTCGCTGTTGCGCTCAACGGGAGGCAGACGCTGGTGCTCGCACCCACCACGATCCTCGCGCAGCAGCACTGGAATACCTTCCGGGAGCGCTACGCCGACTTTCCGATCGTCTGCGAGATGGTGTCGCGGTTCCGCAGCCCGGCCGACGTCAAGCGGGCGCTCGCCGAGTTCGCGGCGGGGAAGGTGGACCTCCTCATCGGCACGCATCGCGTGCTCTCGCGCGACGTCATCCCGTCGAACCTCGGGCTCGTCGTCGTCGACGAGGAGCAGCGTTTCGGCGTCGCGCAGAAGGAGCTCCTGCGCCAGCTGCGCCTCGAGGTGGACGTGCTGTCGCTGAGCGCGACGCCCATCCCTCGCACGCTGCATATGTCGCTCGCGGGCCTCCGCGACATCTCGATGATCGAGACTGCCCCGGAAGGGCGCCGGCCGATCCGCACGTACGTGGGGGAGTACGACGAGGAGCTCGTCAAGCACGCGCTCGAGCGCGAGACGGAGCGCGGCGGCCAGTCGTTCTATCTCCACAACCGCGTCGAGACGATCGAGGAGGCGGCGGCGAAGCTCGCCGACCTCTGCCCCGATCTGCGGCTGCTCGTCGCTCACGGCCAGATGGCCGAGCGCGAGCTCGAGGAGCGGATGATGGAGTTCCTGCGCGGTGACGCCGACGTGCTCGTGTCGACGACGATCATCGAGTCGGGCCTCGACATCCCGCAGGCGAACACGCTCGTCGTCGAGCGTGCCGACATGCTCGGCCTCGCCCAGCTGTACCAGATCCGCGGGCGCGTGGGCCGTTCTGACGTGCCGGCGCATGCCTACCTGCTGTATCCCGACGCGACCGAGTTGACCGAGGAGGCGCGCGCCCGTCTGTCGACGCTCGCCGATCACACCGAGCTCGGCTCGGGGTTCGCTATCGCGATGCGGGATCTCGAGATCCGCGGCGCCGGCGAGCTGCTCGGCAGGGAGCAGTCCGGCCATGTCGCCGCCGTCGGCTTCGAGCTGTACGTCGACCTACTGAACGAGGCCGTCGAGGAGCTGGCGGGCGGGAAGCGGCTCGCCCTACGCCCGATACGCATCGACGCACGCGTCGACGCGTACGTGCCGCCGGACTACGTCTCGTCGGAGGCGCTCAAGATCGACCTCCACCGGCGGCTCGCGCTGGCCGCGACCGACGAGGAGCTGCGCGAGCTCCACGCCTCCGTCGAAGACCGCTACGGCTCCCCGCCCGAGCCGGTCGAGAACCTCTTCGCGCTGCAGGAGGCACGCCTCAGGCTGGCCGAGATCGGCGCCGACTATGCGGTCTTCCGCAACGGCAAGCTCACCGTCGGCCCGGTGCTGCTGGGCGCGGAAGACGTCCGTGACATCCGCTCCACGATCGCGTCGGCGGCGTACGTGAGCGACCGCCGCGAGCTGTCGGTGAGGAGCGGCGGGTTCCGCGAAGTGCTGCCGTTGCTCGCTGCTATCCTCGATGTGCGCCAGGCTGCATGAGGCGCTTTTTCCTTCCATGAACGCTCATCGTGTATTCCTCTCTGCGTCGCTCGCAGCCGCCGCTACGGCGCTGGCGCTCGGGGCATCTGCCTGCGGCGGAGATGCGGACGGCGGCACGAGCGGCGGGTCGCTCCCGTCGGGCGTCGTCGCGAGCGTCGCAGGGGACGAGATCACGCAGTCCGAGCTCGACGAGGTGATCTCGCAGGCGAAGGACCGCCTCGAGTCCCAGGGACAGAAGATCCCCGCCGCGGGCTCCCAGGAGTACCAGGCGTTCCAGCAGAACGCGCTCGCGTACCTCGTCCAGCGCGCGCAGTTCGAGCAGCAGGCGGAGGAGCTCGACGTCACCGTCACCGACAAGGAGGTCGACGAGCGCGTCGCGCGCGTGCTGACGCAGTTCTTCGGCGGCAACCGGAAGAAGTACGAGGAGGCGCTGGAGAAGCAGGGCATCACCGACGAGCAGGTGCGCGACGAGCTTCGCGCCACGCTCGTCTCGGAGAAGATCTTCGAGAAGGTGGGCGACTCGGCGAAGGTCACCGAGGCCGAGATCAAGGCGTACTACGACGCCCACCCCGAGCTGTACACGCAGCCGTCGTCGCGCCGGGTTCGCCACATCCTCGTGAAGTCGAAGGCCCTCGCTGACGACATCTACGGCCAGCTGACGGGCGGCGGCGACTTCGCCGCGCTCGCAAAGAAGCATTCGATCGACTCCTCAAAGGACGTCGGCGGCACGCTGACCATCCGCAAGGGCGAGACGGTGCCGCAGTTCGAGAAGATCGCGCTCGCGCTCAAGGTCAATGAGATCTCGAAGCCGGTCAACACGCGTTTCGGCTGGCACGTCATCCAGGCCCTCGGGCCGGCCAGCGCACCCAAGGCCACGCCGCTCGCCAGCGTGAAGCAGACGATCCGCGACACGCTCGTCGGGCAGAAGCGCTCGGACGCCGTGACGAAGTGGCTCGAGAATCTCAAGCAGGAGTACGCGGACAAGATCGAGTACGCGCCCGGCTTCGCGCCTCCGGCCACGTCGCCCGCCGCGGGTACCACCGAGACCGGTTGAGCCTCGAGCAGGCGCTCGGCGAGCTCCAGGAGCTCACCGCGCTGCTGCGCCGTGAGTGCCCGTGGGACCGTGACCAGACGGCCCGCACGATCGTTCCGCACACGGTGGAGGAGGCGTACGAGGTCGCGGATGCCGCGATGGCGGACGACGATGCGAAGCTCGTCGACGAGCTCGGCGATCTGCTCTACCAGACATTCTTCCTTTCGCTGCTGCTCGCCGAACGAGGAACGGGCGATCTCGAGACGGTTGCGCGGGGCGTCCACGACAAGCTCGTGCGCCGGCATCCGCACGTCTTCGAGAAGGCGGATTCGCCCGGTTCACCGGAGGCGGTCAAGCACCGCTGGGAGGAGCTGAAGACCGAACAGGAGGGGAGAGAGGGCATCTTCCACGACCTCCCGGAGCCGCTGCCGGCGCTGCTCTATGCTCGAAAAGTGCAGCGGCGGGCGGTATCGGCGGGTCTTGTGCTCCCCGACGCCGATGCGCGCCTCGCCGGCCTCCGCGACCAGCTGGACGAGCTTCGCTCGGAGCTCGGGCGCACGAGGATGCCGCCAGCGGAGACGGAGCCGGACGCGAAGCTCCAGGAGTCGCTCGGCGAGGTGCTGTTCGGGGTCGTCGCCGTTGCGTCCGCGCTCAACGTCGACTCGGAGCTCGCCCTCCGCGGGGCGAGCCGCCGGTTCATGGAGCACGTGGAGGAGGGCGCATGAGCGCGATCGAGCGCGTCGCGGCGCGGCAGATCCTCGACTCGCGCGGCAACCCCACGGTCGAGGTCGACGCCGTCCTCGAGTCGGGAGCCTTCGGTCGCGCCGCCGTTCCGTCCGGCGCGTCGACGGGCGAGCACGAGGCGGTCGAGCTGCGCGACGGCGATCCGCAGGCGTTCCTCGGGAGGGGCGTGCTCAAGGCAGTCGACAACGTCGTCACCGTGCTGGGCCCGTCGGTGAAGGGTCTCGATGCGAGTGACCAGGCAGCGGTGGACGGCCGGCTGCTCGAGCTCGATGGCACCCCTTCGAAGAGCGTGCTCGGGGCGAACGCCCTGCTCGGCGTGTCGCTTGCCGTGGCGAAGGCGGCCGCGGCGGACGCCGGCGTTTCCCTCTATCGCTCGCTGGGCGGAGAGGAGGCGGTCGTGCTCCCGGTGCCGATGATGAACGTCGTCAACGGCGGCGCGCACGCTGCCAACACCCTGGACCTCCAGGAGTTCATGGTCGTGCCCGCCGGGGCGGGCTCGTTCAGCGAGGCCCTGCAGATGGGCGCCGAGGTCTACCACACGCTGAAGGCCCTGCTGCACGAGCGCGGGCTCTCCACGGCCGTCGGCGACGAAGGCGGCTTCGCGCCGGACCTCGACTCGAGCGAGGAGGCGATCGACGTCATCCTCACCGCCGCCGAGCGGGCGGGGCACACGGAGCGGGTTGCGATCGCGCTCGACCCGGCCGCGACGGAGTTCTGGCGCGACGGCGCGTACCGCTTCGAGGGGCGCGTGAAGGAGCCGGGCGAGATGGTGGAGTTCTGGGGCGAGCTCGCCGACACGTACCCCATCGTCTCCGTGGAGGACGGGCTCGCTGAGGACGAGTGGACATCGTGGGGTGAGCTGACCGAGCGGTTCGGGGACAGGCTCCAGCTCGTCGGGGACGATCTCTTCGTGACGAACGTGGACCGGCTGAAACGCGGTATCGACGAGCGCGTCGCGAATGCCATCCTCATCAAGCTCAACCAGATCGGGACGCTCACGGAGACGCTCGAGGCAATGGAGCTCGCGCGCCGAGCCGGCTACGCGTCGGTCATCTCTCACCGGTCAGGTGAGACCGAGGACACGACGATTGCCGACGTGGCCGTTGCCACGAATGCCGGGCAGATCAAGACGGGGGCGCCGTCCCGTTCGGACCGCGTTGCGAAGTACAACCAGCTGCTGCGGATCGAGGAGGAGCTGGGAGACCGCGCGGTCTACCCGGGCTGGGACGCGTTTCCACGCGTTCACCGGTAGCGGGCGCGCGCCGCGATACGCTGGCGCCGTGCCCACCGCGGCTCCGAGACGAACGAAGATCGTCGCCACGCTCGGGCCGGCCTCGGCCGGACGCGTCGAGGAGCTCGTCGCCGCGGGCATGGACGTCGCCCGGCTGAACTTCTCCCACGGCACCCGGGCCGAGCATGCGGAGATGGCTGCTGCGGTTCGCACCGTCGAGGGCGGGCGGGGCCGCTCCCTCGCCGTCATCGCCGACCTCCAGGGGCCGAAGCTCCGCATCGGCGACCTGCCGGCGCCGGTGGTGCTCTCGAAGGGCGACGAGGTGATTGCCGGCCCCGAAGGGGAGCAGGTGGACCTGCCGATCGCCCCCGAAGTCGTGGGCGGAGTGCTCGAGGCTGGACACGACGTCCTCATCGACGACGGCCATGTTCGCCTTCGCGTGGAGCGCGTCGACAACGGGCGCGCCGTGTGCTCCGTCGTCGTCGGCGGGCAGGTCGATAGCCACAAGGGTGTGAACCTTCCCGGCATCGCAGTCCCCATCCCGTCGCTGACAGAGAAGGATCGCGGCGATCTCGCGTTCGCTCTCGACCTCGGCGTCGACATCGTCGCCCTGTCGTTCGTGCGCTCCCCTGATGACCTCCGCAAGCTCAGGAAGCTCATCGACGACGCGGGCTCGGACGCTCGCGTCATCGCGAAGATCGAGAAGGCCGAGGCGGTACACGCGCTCGGGCCGATTGTCGACGCGGCCGACGCGGTGATGGTCGCCCGCGGCGACCTCGGCGTCGAGATCGGGCCGGCCGCAGTGCCGCTGCTCCAGAAGCGGATGATCCTCCTGGCCCTCGAGCGGGGTCGTCCGGTGATCACCGCGACACAGATGCTGGAGTCGATGCTCCACGCGCCCGAGCCGACACGGGCGGAGGCGAGTGACGTCGCCAACGCCGTGCTCGACGGCACGTCCGCGCTCATGCTCTCGGAGGAAACGGCGGTCGGCGAGTACCCCGTCGAGGCGGTGTCGACGATGGACGTCATCGCGCGTACCGTCGAGCCGAGCCAGGGCCACCGTCACGAGCTGCCGGCGGCGGGCGACGAGCCGACCGTCGGCGAGGCGATCTCCAACGCGGCTTGCGACATTGCCGAGTTGCTCCACGCGGTCGCGCTCGTCGTTCCCACCTTTACCGGCGGCGCGGCATCGGCGGTGGCGCGGCTCCGGCCGAGGCGGCCCGTCGTCGCGATCACCCACGACGAGCGCGTGGCCCGGCGGCTGGCGCTCGAGTGGGGCGTCGTGTCGCTGCTCATCGACGTCTGCGACAACGTCGAGCAGCTGTGGAGCCGGTCGATCGAAGCGACGCAGGCAGCCGGGCTCGTCGAGTCGGGAGATCGTGTCGTGATCACGGCGGGCACGCTCGTGAACACGCCTGGATCGACGAACGTCATCAAGGTCGACGTCGCGCCATAGCAGGGTCGTCACGTGAAGGAACAGCGACGCCGCGCGCGAACCGGACCGCATGGGAGGAGCTCGCGTCCGACGCCGGACGGTCCGACGAGGCCGTCGCGCCTGGCTCGTCGGGGTGGCCGCGCTCGCGCTCGTCGGCTTTCTCTACTACCGGCCGGTGAAGGCGTACGTCCGGGCGCAGGACGCGCTTCAGGAACGCGCGGCAGAGGT
>JBKJWA010000209.1:0-14958 GCA_046716705.1 Gaiellaceae bacterium | reverse complement strand
GTCTGCGGCGCCCTCGGTCGGACCGGGCTCGACGCGTACCCACGCCTCCGCCTCGGCGACGAGCTCGCGCAACTCGGCGAGCAAGAGGTCGGCGGGAGAGCCGCGACGCTCGAGCGCCTCGATCCGCTCCAGCCGCTCGAGCACCGACCGCGCCTCGTCCATCCCCCGAAGGTAGCCGGCAAGGTCTTTCCCAGCCGTGCCGTCTATGTGCCGACTTCGTACACTCGCGCGATGACCGTCTGCCCGAGCTGCGGCGAGGAGAACCCGGAGCGCGCGCGCTTCTGCCTCGCGTGCGGCACTGCGCTCGAGGCGACGCCGAGCGGCGAGGAGCGCAAGGTCGTCTCCGTGCTCTTCGTCGACCTCGTCGGCTTCACGGCGGGCGCCGACCGCGCGGACCCCGAGGATGTCCGCGCCACGCTCCGCCCGTACCACGAACGCGTCTCCCGCGAGATCGAGCGGTTCGGCGGCACGGTCGAGAAGTTCGTCGGCGACGCGGTGATGGCGGTCTTTGGCGCGCCGGTGGCGCACGAGGACGACGCCGAGCGCGCCGTGCGCGCCGGCCTGCGGATCATCGATGCGATCGAGGAGCTCAACTCCCATGAGAGGCTCGACCTGTCCGTCCGGGCAGGCGTCGCGACCGGAGAGGCTGTCGTCCAGCTCGGCGCCCAGCCTGGAACGGGCGAGGGCATCGCCACCGGTGACGTCGTCAACGTCGCTGCCCGGATCCAGGGTGCGGCGCCGGTAGGCGGCCTCATCGTCAACGAGCAGACGTATCGCACAACGAGGCAGGCGATCCGATACGAGGAGTTGCCGGCGGTCGAGCTGAAGGGCAAGGGCGATCCCGTGCCCGTCTGGCAGGCGCTTTCGGCGAAGAGCCGGTTCGGCGTCGACGCCGAAGCTGCCCCCGCGACGCCCTTCGTGGGGCGTGACCGCGAGCTGCGGCTGCTCCAGGACACGTTCGAGCGAATGGTCGGCGAGTCGGCGATCCAGCTCGTGACGGTCACCGGCGAGCCTGGCGTCGGCAAGACCCGTCTGTTAGCCGAGTTTCGCGCCTGGGTGGATGACCGGCCCGAGCTCGTCTACTGGCGGCAGGGTAGGTGCCTCCCCTACGGGGACGGCATCACATTCTGGGCGCTCGGCGAGATCGTGAAGGCGCACGCCGGGATCCTCGAGTCCGACGCGCCTGCCGACGCTGCGGCGAAGCTCAGCGACGCCGTCGCCGCAGTCGAGGACGCCGAGTGGCTGCGAGATCGACTAGGCCCGCTCGTGGGCCTTGCCGGCGGAGGAGCTACTGACCGTGAGGAGTCGTTCGGCGCCTGGCAGCGCTTTATCGAGTTCATCGCCGCGCGTGGGCCTCTCGTCCTCCTCTTCGAAGACCTCCATTGGGCAGACGACGCGCTTCTCGAGTTCGTCGAGCGGCTCGTGGACTGGTCGTCAGGCCTGCCCATCCTCGTGCTCTGCACCGGACGGCCCGAGCTGTACGAGAGCCACCCCGCGTGGGGTGGCGGCAAGCGCAACTCGACGACGGTCGCGTTGTCGCCGCTGTCACAGGACGAGACGGCGCGCCTCGTCTCCGCACTACTCGAAACTGCCGTCCTGCCGGCGGAGACGCAGGCTGCGCTCCTCGACAGGGCTGGTGGCAACCCGTTGTACGCGGAGGAGTACGCACGGCTGTTCCTCGAGCTCGGCTCCGCTGAGGACCTGCCCCTGCCCGACACCGTCCAGGGCCTGATCGCCGCTCGGCTCGACACCCTGACGGCGGAGCGAAAAGGGCTACTCCAGGATGCAGCCGTCGTTGGCAAGGTGTTCTGGGCGGGCGCGCTCGAGTCGATAGGCGAGCGCACGGGTGAGGACGTCCGCGAGGGCCTCCATCAGCTGGCTCGCAAGGAGCTCCTGCGCCCGGCACGCATGTCGTCGGTCGAGGGTCAGACCGAGTACTCGTTCTGGCACGCGCTGATCCGCGATGTCGCCTACGGCCAGATTCCGCGCAGCGCGCGTGCCGCCAAGCACGAGGCTGCGGCCGACTGGCTCGAGCAGATGGCGGGCGATCGAGTGGCCGATCACGCCGACCTCCTGGCGCACCACACGACCGAGGCGCTCGCGCTGGCTAGCGCAGCAGGTGCGGCGACCGACGGGGAGCTCGAGCTCCGCGCGGGACGGTACCTCGTGCTCGCAGGGGATCGAGCCTTCGAGCTGGACGTCGCCGTCGCCGCTGCACGCTATGGCCAGGCTCTTGAGCTGCTCCCCGCCGGCTCCGAAGAGCACGGCCTCACGCTCCTGAAGTTGGCGGAGACGGCGCAGGCGCACGGGCGATTCGAGGACGCGCGGAGCCATGCCGAGGCTGCCGCGGCGGAGCTCGACGCCGCCGGCGCGGCGCGAAGCGCCGCACGCGCCTACGGGCTCGTCAGCAACACGTACTTCCAACTCGGGGGCCCCGATCGCATGCGGGCAGCGCTCGAACGCGCGCTCGAGCTTGTCGAGCCACTCTCGCCTGGGCCGGAGCACGTCGAGATATACGGAAGGATGGCGGCGTTCCAGAGCTTGAGCGGGGGTTCGCCACACGCTGGGTTCGAGTGGGCCGACAAGTCGGTAGCGCTCGGGGAAGAGCTCGGGTTGCGGCGCGAGGTGGTCCGCGGCTATCAGTGGCGCGGCATGGCTCGTTGCGAGCTCGGGGACCTGGCGGGCATCGAGGACCTCGAGCACGCGCTCTCCGAGGTGGTCGACCTCCGCATGGCGCTCACCATCCCGGCATACGTGAATCTCGCCGACCATGTGTGGCGACAACGTGGGCCGGACGCGGCGCTGGAGATTCAGAGGACCGCGATCGAGCTCGCGACACGGCGTGGGGGGACGCCGACGTGGCCGCAGGCGGAGTCGTGCTGGATGCTCTACGACCTCGGTCGCTGGGATGAGCTCCTGGAGGTGGCCGATGGCGTTCGCCGCGTCGAGGAGGCGCACGGCGCTGCCCAACCCGGGGCGATGGCGGGCACATACGCCGCATTCGTCCTCATCCGGCGCGGGGCGATCGACAAGGGCGCGCCGGCGGCCCAGACTGTGCTCGAGCTGGCGAAAAGGATCGAGGACCCGCAGGTGCTCGGCCCGGCGCTCGTCGCCTCGGCGCTCGTCGCCGAAGCGCAAAGGGACGGGCCCGCAGCCCTCCGCTGCGTCGAGGAGTACCGCCATGTCACGCGCAACCGGCCGTACTTCCGGGCGCAGAACCTCACCGATGCAGCTCGGATCGCGTGCGCCGCGGGCGACGTCGACCTCGCCCACGGCCTCCTTGACAACGTCGTCACCGCCGCCGAGCGGGATCGACTATCCGCTCTCACCGTCAGGGCGACGATCAGCGGCGCCAAGGCCGCCTACGCGGAGGCGGCCGCCGGCTGGAAGGCGCTCGGCTGCGTCTTCGAGCATGCGCTCGCCCTTCGCGGCGTCGGAGAGGACGACGCCGCGAACGCGATTCTCGAAGAGCTCGGAGTGCCTCTGCCGCCGGCTCAGACCGCAGCACGGACGGCGAAGTAGCTCACCGGCCGCGGGGAGAGGCCGAGCAGCGACTCGTCGAGGCGCGCCAACAGGCCGGGGCGATCGCCGTGCATCAGCACCTCGACGAGGGCACGCCTGACGACGTCCGCCACACCGTCGTCGGCCCGTTCGCCGCCGGTGACACCGCGCAGCGACGCGAAGAGCTCGCCGCGGTCCTGCCCGCGGTCGCCGATGAGCACGGCCGCTCGTGCCGCCGCGGCCCAGAGCCCGTCGTCGCCCCCGAGTAGGGCGGCAAGCGACTCACGGAGCAACTCGGAGCGAAACGGCTCCTCGGCGAAGAGTGATAGCTCCCAGCGGTCGACCGCCTCCCCCAGCTCCGGGTCCGCATCGCACGCCGGTAGCCGCTCCAGCAGATCGTGCGCGAGCCGCCCTCGAAACTCGTCGAGGCGGCTCGGCTCACCACCGGGCTCGGTGGCGGCGATCGGTAGCACGGGACGGATGCCGTACGGTCGCCAGTCGAGCCGCTCGAACAGGATCGGCCCCGCCGCGACCGGCGCGGCGGTCGCAAGCCGCAGGGCCGTCACCGCGTCGGCGAACTCGCCCGGGGCATCGGGCGCCTCCTCCTGAGAAGCGGGGAACTCACACGCGAGCTCGACCACGCACATCCGCTCGGGCTCGTCGCCGAAGCCGCTCGGCAGCAGGCCGCGCGCCTCCGGCCAGTAGGCAGCGAGCTCTCCGACAGCGGACATGCGGACGACGATGCCGCGGCCGAGGTCGACGGCGACGGGCGCAGACAGGCCCACGAGCGGCGCTGCGGCTCCGTACTCGTGGCGCTCACCGAGCAGGGAGTGCTCGATGTCCTTGTACACACGGTTGAAGACGCCGTCGTCCCAGTCGAAGCCGCCGCAGGCTTCGGCGACTGCGCCGAGCAGCGGCAGCAGAATCGAGTGGTAGAGGGCCCGCTCTTCGTCGGGCTTGGCGCCCGCGTGGGCGCGAGCGAAAATGGCGGCGGCGGGCTCCCGTTCGAGCTCCTCGATGGCGGCCGCCGTATCGTCGAGCCGGAAGAGCCGGTCGGCGCGCGCGTCGACGTAGCTGCGCGTGAGCGGTCGTAACTCGTAGAACGCAGGGTCGCCGGGCGTCGCGTGCTCCTCGAACGAGAACGAGAGCGGCGCGTCGTTCTCCGACTCGCGGTGAAGGTACGCGAACGCACCGAGACAGAATCCGCGCACGGCAGCGTAGAGGTTGGGCGAGCGCACTCCCACGAAATTGCTTACGCCCCCGGCCGCTCCTCTCCTCTTTGGCAATTCGGGCACCAGTAGGCCGTGCGGGCGGCCTCGCCCTGCTTGGCGGACCGCAACAACCCGCCGCAGCGGCGGCAGGGACGGCCACGCCGGCGATACACCTCCCGCCTCGGGCGGCCTCCGTCACGCGACTCGGCCATCAGCCTCGACGCTTCGCGCACGATCCCGGACAGCTCTTCGTCGTCGAGAACGTCGAGCGTGAGCCACGGAGAAACGCGGGCGTGCCAGAGTGCCTCGCTTCGCCAGATGTTCCCGATGCCTGCGACGACGCGCTGGTCGACGAGCGCCTCCCCGATGGCGAGCCGCTGATCGGCGTGACGGAGGTTCGTGACGATCGCGTCGCCGTCGAAATCGGGAGCGAGAATGTCCGGTCCGAGTCTCGAGACACGGCGCGCAGTGAGCTCGAGCGTCGCCCCGCTGCGCAGCACCGCTTTCACCCGCTCGCCGGTGAGGACGAGCCACGGTGCGCCGCGCACCGGTGCGTCAGTCGCCATCGTCCGCCAGCTTCCCGACATGCCGAGATGGCTGCGCAGCACGCGGCCTCCCTCGAAGCGGAGCAGAAGGTTCTTGCCATGAGCCTCGACTGCTTCGAGACACCGTCCATCCAGTCGCTCCGCGACGCCCGTCGCACGAGCTCGCGGATGCACTGCCTCGACAACCACCTTCTGCCCAACGAGCGCCTGGAGCCGCTTCGCCGCTCGATGGACGGTATCGCCCTCAGGCACGGAGCACGGCTCGCCGCGGCCCGGCGACGAAGCCGGTCTCGACGAGGATCGGCATGACGGCGGTCTCCGCAACCGGCTCTCCGTCGAAGCGCTCCACTGCCAGGCGCCGCCGCTTGCCCGCGCGCCGCGTGTGCTCGACGAGAGCGGTGAGTGCAACGCGAAGCCACTCCTCCTCGGGCTCCCGCAGCGGCAGGAGCGTCTTCCCCCCACGCTCGACGAAAAGCGCGGCTTCCCCGCCGAGCAGGACGACCGTGGCGCCGGCCACGCGCGCGGCGCGGCCGGTGGCACGCTTCGGCCACGGGAGGGCGGCGCCGTACGGCTGAGCCGGGTCCGCCGCCGCCAGCACGAGCGCCTGGGGCTCCTCGCCTTCGCGCGGCCGCAGCTCCCGCAACCGCTCCACAGCGCCTCCGAGTGCGAACTGCGCTCCGCCGAGGCCCTCGACGAAGTACCCGCGCCGGCAGAGACCGAGGGTCTCGAGCGCCCGGAGCTCCGAGTAGACCGCGCCGTAGCCGCCCGGAATGCCCTCCGCCCTTACGCCGTCGCGGGTAACAATGCCCTGGCGCTCGAGCAGCAGCTCGGCGAGCGACCTCCGCGAGGCGTCCTCGGAGAACAACCTCTCCGTCAGCGACCAGCGGCCCTGCGTGGCCGTCGGCAGCACGGGTCGGCTACGGGAGAAGCGGCGAGGGCGGCGCTGAGTCTTCGGGGTGCCGTAGCGGCGTGGCGCGCGCAGCGGCTGCCAGGCGTCGTTCGTCACCTCGCCGGCCCACACGAGATCCCAGAGCGCGGGCAGCGCCTGCTCCGCGTCCACGCTTGTGACGGCGAGGAGGTCGGACCAGAACTCCGCCGACCGCGACAGCGCGGCGCGAATCGCGTCGTGGACCTCCCCTTCGGACCGCGGCGTCCCGCCCACGACTCCCAGCACCGCAGCGTCCTCGCGGAAGTACACGGCGACGCGGTCGAGGCCGGCGCCGATCCACACGAGCTCACCCGTGGCGCAGAGCTGGTCGAGCTGTTCGGGGCGGAAGTCGGGCACACGCCGAGGCAGGACCTCGGACTCCCACAGCGTGACGGGCAGCGCGAGCCCCTGCAGCGGCACGAGCGCCTCTCGCAGGCTCGCGCGGCGGTCTAGGCCGTGCCAGGACGCGAGGAACCGTGCGAACGCCGCCTGCTCGGCCGGCTCCACCTCCTTGCGGAGCGCGGCCAGCGACGCCCGCCGCAGCCGGCGCAGGACTTCCGGGTCGCACCATTCGCGCTCCGTGCCGCCGGGCCGCAGCTCGCCCCGCACGAGCAGCTCCTCTGCCTCTAGGGCGCGCAGCACGTGCTCGACGTCCCTCCCGAACCGAACCGTCGCCTCCGCCGTCGTGAATGGCCCGCGCCCGCGCGCCCAGCGGTGGACGAGCTGGCGCAGCGCAGTCTCGGGATCGGTCGTCTCGAGGAACGCCTCCGGCATGCCCGACGGAGGCATGGCGCCGAGCGCGTCGCGATAACGTCCGGCGTCTTCCGCGGCGATCAGCCGCTCCTCGCCTGCGACGTGGACGCGAACGGCGCGACGCGCCTCGAGCAACGGCTGGGCCAGCACTACATCATATTCATCAGATCGCATGTCTCCTCTACGCAAAAGAACAAAGTGCAAATCATCTGCATTGCGCGGCTCTCCCTGCAACTGCCGTTCGACGTCGGCCACTGCATCCGCGTCGAGCAGGTCGCGGAGCTCCTCCTGGCCCAGCAGCTCACGCAGGAGGTCGCGGTCGAGCGACAGCGCCTGCGCCCGCCGCTCCGCCGGCGGCGTGTCGTCCTCGAACATGTACGTCGCCACGTAGTCGAACAGCAGCGAGGACGCGAAGGGCGAGGCAGACGGCGTCTCCACGTCGACGACGTCCACCTCGCGGGAGGCGATAGACGCCAGCAGCTGTCTCAGCGCCGGGAGGTCGAAAACGTCCTGCAGGCACTCGCGATACGTCTCCAGCACGATCGGGAAGGCCGGGAAGCGCCGCGCCACCTGGAGCAGCGACTGCGCCTTCAGCCGCTGCTGCCAGAGCGGTGTCCGCTGACCCGGGCGGCTCCGCGGGATCAGCAGCGCGCGGGCCGCGTTCTCGCGGAAGCGCGATCCGAAGAGCGCGCTCTCCCCCACCGCCGCCAGCACGAGCTCTTCCACGCCGGCCGGGTCGAGCAGCAGCTCGTCGACGCCGGGGACGGCGTCCGCATCGGGCAGGTGGAGTGCGATGCCGTCGTCCGACCAGATCGACTGGGCGTCGAGCCCGAGCGACTCGTGCAGCCGCGCGGAGAGCGCGAGCGCCCAGGGCGCATGCACGCGGCCGCCGAACGGCGTCAGCACGCAGACCCGCCAGTCGCCGATCTCGTCGCGGAAGCGCTCGATGACGACCGTCCGGTCCGAGGGCACGGCGCCCGTCGCCGCCTCCTGCTCGCGCAGGAACGTGAGGAGGTTCCGAGCCGCGAGCGGATCGAGGTGGTAGTCGGCGCCGAGCCGCTCGAGCGCTTCCCGATCGGCCAGTGCCACGAGCTCGCGTGTCGCGCGGCCGATCGCCTGGCCCAGCTCGAACGGGCGCCCGACTCCCTCGCCCTTCTAGAACGGCACGGCCCCGGGCACGCCCGGCGCAGGAGACACGAGCACGCGGTCGCGGGTGATCTCCTCGATCCGCCAGCTCGACGCACCGAGCAGGAACGTCTGCCCCGCCCGCGCCTCGTACACCATCTCCTCGTCGAGCTCCCCGACCTTGCTTCCCGAGTCGGCGAGCTGCACCGTGAAGAGCCCCCGGTCGGGGATCGTCCCCGCGTTCGTCACCGCCAGCCTGCGGGCTCCTCCGAGGCCGCGGATCGTCCCGCCCGTGCGGTCCCAGGTGATGCGCGGCCGCAGCTCGGCGAACTCGTCCGACGGGTACCGGCCCGCGAGCATATCGAGCACGTTCTCCAGTTGCACACGGGAGAGGTCGGAGAAGGGATAGGCGCCTCGAACGAGCTCGTGGAGGTCGTCGACCGCCACCTCTTCCTCGGCGCAGATCCCCACGATCTGCTGCGCGAGCACGTCGAGAGGGTTACGCGGGATGACGGTCTCCTCGATAGCGCCGTCGCGCATGCGGCGCGCGACGACCGCGGACTCGAGCAGATCCGCGCGGAACTTCGGGAAGATCCGGCCCTTGGAAACCGCGCCCAGCTCGTGCCCGGCGCGGCCGACACGTTGCAACCCGCGCGCGACGGACTTGGGAGACTCGACCTGGATGACGAGGTCGACGGCTCCCATGTCGATGCCGAGCTCGAGCGACGAGGTGGCGACGAGGCACGGGATCTCGCCTTTCTTCAAGAGCTCCTCTACCTCGACCCGCTGCTCGCGGGCGAGTGAGCCGTGGTGCGCGCGCGCCAGCTCGCGCTCTGCGAGCTCGTTGAGCCGTAGCGCGAGGCGCTCGGCGAGGCGGCGGTTGTTGACGAAGACGATCGTCGAGCGGTGCTGCTCGACCAGCCGGAGGATCTCGGGGTAGATCGACGGCCAGATCGAGCGAGCGCCGAGCTCCGTGCCGGCGTCCATCTCCTGCCCGTCGGCGGGAGCCGGGTACGAGAGCGCGCTGTTGGAGGGCAGCTCGCGCATGTCCTCCACCGGCACGACGACCTCGAGGTCGAGCTCCTTCGCGCGCCCTGCGTCGACGAGCTCGATGGGCCGGCCGCCGGAGACGAAGCGCCCGATCTCCTCCATCGGCCGCTGCGTCGCAGAGAGGCCGATGCGCTGGACGGGCGCTTCCACCAGCCTGTCGAGGCGCTCCACGGTCAGCGCGAGATGAGCGCCGCGCTTCGTCCCCGCGACGGCGTGCACCTCGTCGAGGATGAGCGTCTCGACCGTCCGGAGCATCTCCCGTGCCTGCGACGTGAGGATGAGGAAAAGCGACTCCGGCGTCGTGATGAGGACGTCCGGCGGCTTACGCGCCATCTGCTGGCGCTCCTTCTGCGGCGTGTCGCCCGTGCGCACGGCGACGCGGAGCTCCGATCGCAGCCCGGCGAGCGGGCCGCGGAGGTTGCGCTCGACGTCGTAGTTCAGCGCCTTGAGCGGCGACACGTAGAGCAGGCGGAGGCGCTCGCCCGGGCTCGCGTCGAGCCGGTCGACGCCGTAGAGGAACGCCGCCAGCGTCTTCCCCGACCCCGTCGGCGCCTGGATGAGGACGTTGCCGCCCTTCGCGATGGCCGGCCAGCCGAGCATTTGCGCCGGCGTGGGCTCCGCGAACGCGCTCTCGAACCACGCGCGAGTCTTCTCTCCGAACAGCTCGAGCGCGCTCACGAGCCCAGATTACCGCGCACGTGTATGACGAACGAGTGTTCGATCGCTATGGTTTCGAGGTGTCTCCGGACCGCCTCTACTTCACGGGCGACGACGAGGCAGATCGCCTGCTCGCGGAGGAGCCGCTGGCACTCCTCATCGGCTTCGCGCTCGACCAGCAGGTGCCGGTGCCCCTCGCGTTCTCGGGGCCGCTGAAGATGAAGCAGCGGCTGGGCACGCTCGAGGCGCAGGCGATCGCGGGGCTCGATCCCGCTGAGCTGGAGAGGGCCTTCCGGGAGAAGCCCGCGATCCACCGCTTTCCAGGCTCGATGGCCGCCCGCGTGCAGGAGCTCTGTCGCGCGGTCGTGTCGGACTACGGTGGCGATGCCGCCCGCGTGTGGACCGAGGCGAAGGACGCGGACGACCTGCGCCGGCGCATCGGGGACCTTCCCGGCTTCGGACAGATGAAGATCACGGCGCTCGGCTCGGTGCTTGCAAAGCGCTACGGCGTGCCGCAGGCCCACGAGCTTGTCCCGGGCCACCCCACGCTCGGAGATGTCGACTCGCCAGAGGCGCTCGACCGCTTTCAGGCCGCAAAGCGCGCGTACAAGGCGTCGCTCCGCGCAACGTCGTAGCCCGGCTTGCATACGGGCGCCGCGTGCTCGATGATCGCCTGAACCACAGGAGGTTGCGAAATGCCATACACATGGCTCGGCTTCTCGACGGCTTCACGGCCGGCGGTCCAGGGCAAGACTCCGTTACAGCTCCGCGATGACGTGGACGCGTTCGTGAAGCAATCGGGCGGCCAGCTGCTCGATCTCTACTTCGATGTCGGCACCGAGGTCGCGTATGCCTTGATCAAGGATCTCGGCGGCTCGCTGGACACGAAGCGCCTCAGTCGCGAGTTCGGAGGCGTGAAGTACACGAAGCTGCTCGATGCCGAGCAGGCGGAGGGCGCCATTCAGTCCGCCGCGCCGTAACCCACGGCGCCGACCCGTCGCACGAAGTCGGCGGCGCGCGAATCGCCGGCCCGAAGCCTCGCGAGTGCCTCGTCGGGGAGGCTGCCGATGGCCGCGTAGCCGTCGGCGGCCGCGGCCGTATCTACGGCGGCGAACGCGCACGCGGCCCGCAGCCACGGCGTGGGTGCGGCCACGCGACGGCCGACGTCGACCAGCTCGCTCCCGCGACCCAGCTCGACAACCGCGAAGGCGAGGTCGGCCGTCCACCACCCCGCCGTCTCGACCGTGCTCTTGCCCCATGACTCGAGCAGCTCGCGGGCGAGCGCCCAGGCCTCAGACGAGTCGCCGGCAGCGCCGTTCACCCTCGCCGCGAGCGCGAGCGCAGGGTAGAGCGCCTGGGGATACTTCGCCTCGCGGCCGAGGGCGACGTACCGTGCCGAGTCTTCGAGCGCCCCCTGGAGATCGCCGCGGCCGAGACGCACCCAGCCGCGAACGTGGCGGGCGCCGAGCTCGGTGTAGTAGTCGGCCGGACCCTCGACGGCGGCGAGCAATGCCTCGGCCTCGGTGGCGGCATCGTCCCACCATCCACGCCAGTAGCACTCGAACAGGCGCTCGACTTCGAACCAGCGTATCCCGGTTGCGTCGCCGAGCCGCTCGGCGAGCCTTCGACCTTCGGCATGCACCGCATAGGCGCGCTCGAGATCGCCGAGGTGGGCGAGCGTCGTGCCAAGGTTCAAGTAACCGCGCACGCTCTCCACTGAGCCGACAGCCGCCGAGATCTCGACGCTGCGCTCGAGGTCTGCGATGCCACCCGCGTCGCCGAGCGTCACGCGGGCGACTCCGATGTTGTTGAGCGCCAGCGCTCGGATCTCGTCCAGCTCGAGCTCGCTTGCCATCTCCAGTGCCTCCTCCCCCAGCCGAATGGCCTCGGCAGACTCGTACTCGGCGGCACGGAACCTCGACAGACTGCTGAGCACGAGCGCCTTGGGCCGCGACGGAGGGGCGTTCTCGAGCAGCTCCGCCGCCGCCTCGAGCCTGCCGAACGCTCCGTCGACGTCTCCCTGCCGAAAGCTGAGCTCTGCCAACAGCACGTCCACCTCGGCCGCCCGCTCCACGTCACCGGCGGCGAGCAGGAGCGCGTGGGCCTGCTCGAGCTCGTCCGCCCCTCCGCCCGCGGCGCGGAAGCGGGCCGTGCCCAGGCGAAAGCGCAGGAGCGCTTCGCCCGCATCGCCGTCCGCCTGGAGCGCGAGCGCGTCGGCGTAGAACCGTTCCGCCGACGCGAATGCAGAGAGCGCGGCTGCATAATCACCTGCGGCTTGCAGCGCTCCGCGGGCGCTTCGCGCGAGCTCGTTGGACGGTTGGCCGGAGAGCCTCGCGTACTCGAGCGCGCTCGCGTAGTGGTGCGCTGTCATCTCCGCGAGGTTCGAAGCGCGGTCCGGCGCGAGAGAGGCGATCCAGTCGGCCGTCAGCCGATGCTTCTCCGTGCGACGGGCGCGTGGGATCTGCCCGTAGGCGATGTCGCGTATGAGCACGTGCGAGAACCCGTACTGGGGCTCGTCTGCCAGCGCCGAGTGGGCCGTCTGGGTGACGAAGCCCCGGCGTTCGAGCTCGGCGAGTCGCTGCTCCACGGTCTCGCGTGGGAGCCCGGCGAGCAGCTCGAGCGGACCGACCCAGAACTCCTTCCCCACGACGGCGGCGGCCTGGAGTACCGTCTTCGCCTCGCGGCCGAGCACATCGAGTCTGGCGGCAATCAACGCCTGCACCGACTCGGGAAGCGGCAACTCTCCCTCCGGGGCTCCATCGACGAACATGCGCGCGTACTCCTCCGCGTACAGCGGGTTGCCTCCCGTTGCCGTGAGGAGCCTCGACCACACCTCTCCGGGCACCGGCGTGCCCGTGAGCAGCGCGCCCAGAAGCTCGGTCGTCGCCTCGGACGAGAGCGCGTCCACGCGGCGCACGCCCGGCCAGTCCCGGCGTCGCTCGAGAAACTCCGGACGTGCGGTGCAGAGCATCGTCAACGGCGAGTCTCCGCCCCACTCGACGATGTGCTCCAGGAGGTCGAGCAGGCCGTCGTCGGCCCACTGGAGGTCCTCGATCGCCAGTACGAGCATCCCGGACGCACTCGCCATGCCCTCGACGAAGCGCCGCCAGGCGGCGAAGGATTCGCGGCGGTCGCCCGCCGTTCCCTCCAGCCCGACGAGGGGACGGAGGTGGCGCTCGACCCACTCCGCTTCGCTTCGGTCGGGCAGCGCGGCCAGCACCGCCGCATGGAGCCGCTCAGCTGCGACGTCTGCACGGTCGGTCTCGAGGATGCCGGCCTGAGCCTTGACGATCTCCGCAAAGGCCCAGAACGTCAGACCCGCGCCGTAGGGGAGGCATCGTCCACGGCGCCAGACCGCCGGCTCCCGCGTCCTGTCCATCGACCGCTGGAGCTCCAGCAGCAACCGCGACTTGCCCACGCCGGGGTCCCCGACGAGCGTCACCACGTGAAGCATCCGCGCAGACCTGGCGCTGTCGAGCGTCGTCCGCAGGTGCTCCATCTCGCGCGCGCGGCCGAACAGCGGCGTCTCCGTGCGGCTGCGCAGGTCGCGCTCGGGTGCAGCCACGAGCAACAGCGCCTCCCACGCTTCGA
Source organism: Gaiellaceae bacterium (assembly GCA_046716705.1). Classification (GTDB taxonomy): domain Bacteria; phylum Actinomycetota; class Thermoleophilia; order Gaiellales; family Gaiellaceae; genus PALSA-612. Next base: position 1,597 of record JBKJWA010000209.1, on the reverse strand, counting down.
CGGGCTCGCGCTTGCCCTTGGCCTGGAGCGGCGCGAGCGCCTCGTACTCGACGGCGTGCGCCGTGGCACGCCGTGTTGCCGCCCCGACGACGATGGCTCCCGGGCGCGCGAGCTGCTGGAGCCGCGCCGCGGTATTGACGACATCGCCGGCAACGGCGGTCTCACCGCGGGCAGGATCGGCCGAGAGGTCGAGTAGCACCTCGCCTGTCGTGATGCCGACACGTACGCCCAGATCAGGCCCCAGCTCCGACTCGTTGACCTCCTCGATGGCCCGGCGGACGGCGAATGCTGCCCGAAGCGCTCGTTCGGCATCGTCCTCATGGGCGAGCGGCGCACCGAACACTCCGAGGATCGCGTCGCCGATGAACTTCTCGACGGTGCCTCCGAATCGCTCAAGCTCCGAACGAACGCTCGCGTAGTAGGGCACGAGCAGGCGGCTGACGTCCTCCGGGTCGAGCTGCTCGGCGAGTCGCGTGAACCCCACGAGGTCGACGAACACCACGGTCACGATCCTTCGCTCCGCGCCGTGGCGCAGCTCATCGCCGCCGATACGCATTCCGCACGCCGAGCAGAAGCGGGCGCTCACCGCGTTCGCTTCACCGCACCGGGGGCACTGCGCCATAGCGTGAACGTTAGGCCATGATCCCTCGACGCGAACAACCGGGATCGTTCTCGTCGCGCTCGCTGTACTGATCCTCGGAACAGGGGCCCGCGTTCCCGGTGCGCCGCGCTGTCCCGTGTTCCCCGCCGACAATCCTTGGAACCCGCGGGTCGACCGCCTCCCCGTGGCCAAGCGATCCGCGGCATCATCGGCGCCATCGGCGCCGTATCCGATCCCCGGGAACGTTCGCATCGAGGGAGGCTCCGACCGCCATGCACTGATCGTCGACCGCGACCGCTGTCGCCTGTACGAGCTCTGTGAGCTCGAGCGGGGCGCTGGAGGACGCTGGCACGCGGGATCGGGAGCGATCTGGAGGCTGCGATCGAATTGGCTGAGGCTTGCGGGATGGACGTCGGCCGATGCCGCAGGCCTGCCGATCCTCACCGGCCTTGCCCGCTACGACGAGGTCGCCCGAGGCGGCATCGCCCACGCGCTCCGCTTCACGGCGGAGCGGACGAGACGGGCGTACGTCTACCCTGCCCGCCTCTTCGCGAGTGACGATACGGATGCCTCGCTACCCCCGATGGGTCTACAGGTGCGCCTGAAGGCCTCGTACCCCATCGCCGCGTTTCCTCGGCAGGCGCGAGTTGTCCTCCAGGCCCTCAAGCGCTACGGGATGATCCTCGCCGAACGGCACGGGGAAACCCATGGTTCCCCCGTGAGCCCCCTCCTTCACGCTCTCGTTCAAACGCGGTGGGGGCGTTGCCGGGCAAAGCCCGCCAGCGCTTCCAGCTGCGACTGGTTAGCGGACGCCGGAGAGCAGGGACACCCGCGATTCGCGCAGCATCTCGCGGGCGATCACGAGGCGCTGGATCTCCTGCGTCCCCTCGTAGATCTGCGTGATCTTCGCGTCGCGCATGAAGCGCTCGACCGGGTACTCCTTGATGTAGCCGTAGCCGCCGAGGATCTGGACGGCCTCGGTCGTCACGGCCATGG
>JBKJWA010000208.1:0-21310 GCA_046716705.1 Gaiellaceae bacterium | reverse complement strand
TCGAGTTCGCCTGCGGCATCCCGACGCTCATGAAGGGCGGCTTCTCCGAGCAGGCGGCGACGGGCATCGACGTCTACTCGATCCGCCAGCCGCTCGGCGTCGTGGCCGGCATCACACCGTTCAACTTCCCGGCGATGGTGCCCATGTGGATGTGGGCGCCGGCGCTCGCCTGTGGCAACACCTTCGTGCTCAAGCCGTCGGAGAAGGACCCGTCCGCCTCTCTATACACCGCCGAGCTCCTGCAGGAGGCGGGCGTGCCGGACGGCGTCTTCAACGTCGTCCACGGCGACAAGGTGGCTGTCGACGCGATTCTCGAGCACCCGGACATCGCGGCTGTGAGCTTCGTCGGCTCGACCCCGATCGCGCGCTACATCTACGAGAACGGGACGAAGCACGGCAAGCGCGTCCAGGCGCTCGGCGGCGCGAAGAACCACATGATCGTGCTGCCCGACGCCGACGTGGAGATGGCTGCGGACGCGGCCGTCTCGGCGGCCTACGGCTCGGCGGGAGAGCGCTGCATGGCCGTTTCGGTCGTCCTCGCGGTGGGCGACGTCGCCGACCCGCTCGTGGCGGCGATCAAAGAGCGGCTGCCGAAGATCGTCGTCGGCCCGGGCAGCGAGCAGAGCTCGGAGATGGGGCCGCTCATCACCGGCGAGCACCGCGACAAGGTCGCCTCGTACATCGAATCGGGGGCGAAGCAGGGCGCGAAGGTCGTCGTGGACGGCCGCGAGACGGCGCCGGACGGCGCCGGCTTCTTCCTTGGCGTGTCGCTGCTCGACGAGGTGACGCCGGACATGGACTGCTACCAGAACGAGATCTTCGGGCCGGTGCTCGAGGTCGTCCGCGCGGACACGTACGACGAAGCGCTCTCGCTCGTCAACGGCAACCCGTACGGGAACGGCGTCGCGATGTTCACGCGAGACGGCGGCGCGGCGCGGCAGTTCCAGTTCGACGTGAACGTCGGCATGGTCGGCATCAACGTGCCGATCCCTGTTCCCGTCGCGTGGTACTCGTTCGGCGGCTGGAAATCCTCGCTCTTCGGCGACCTCCACGCGTACGGGCCTGAGAGCATCCAGTTCTACACGGCCGGCAAGGTCGTGACGGCCCGCTGGCCCGACCCGGCCACGAGCTCCGTCAACCTCGGCTTTCCGCAGACCCGCTAGGCGTCGGCTCTCTCGCCGCTCTGCCCCTTCGGCTGCTTTGGACGATCCTCCTGTGGATCGATTGGCACACAATTGGCACAACTCAGTGCCAGGCACTGGCCGGGTCCGAAGTAGCCGAGGCCGATCTCTCCGACTAGGCTCCTGCGCGTGAACGGGCCGCCGTACCGGCCGATCGACGCTCGCGTGTACCCGCGCTTCGCCGGGGTGCGGACGTTCATGCGGCTGCTGCACGTCACCGACCTGGCCGGCGTCGACGCCGCCGTCTACGGCATTCCGTTCGACACCGCAGTGACGTTCAGGCCGGGGGCCCGGTTCGGGCCCGAGGCTATTCGCTCCGCGTCGGCGCTGCTACGGCCGTTCCACTCCGGCTTCGGCATCGATCTCTGCGACGCGCTCTCGATCGTTGACTACGGCGACCTGCCGGTTGCGCCCGGCGACACCGAGGGGACGTACCGGCGCGTGGAGGAGGCGCTCGCGCCGATCGTGGGAGCGGGCGCCTTCCCGCTGGCGATCGGCGGCGACCACTCGATCACGCTCGCGGAGCTGCGGGTCGTCGCCGGGCGGCACGGGCCGCTCGCGCTCGTCCAGCTCGACGCCCACGGTGACACGTGGGACGAGTACTTCGACCAGCGCTACTTCCACGGCACGACGTTCCGGCGCGCCGCCGAGGAAGGGCTGATCGACCCGGCGGCGTCTGTGCAGGCCGGCATGCGCGGGCCGCTCTTCCAGGGCTCCGATCTCGACGACGGCCGCGCGCTCGGCTTCCAGGTCATCCCGAGCGAGGAGCTGCGGGCGCTTGGCCCCGAGGCATACGGCGAGCTCGTGCGCCAGCGCGTCGGTGACCGGCCCGTGTTTCTGTCCTTCGACGTCGACTTCCTCGATCCGGCCCACGCACCGGGGACGGGCACGCCGGAGGTGGCGGGCTTCTCCACGGCCGAGGCGATCGCCTTCCTACGTTCGCTGAAGGGGATCGCGCTCGCGGCGCCGACGTCGTAGAGGTGTCGCCACCGTATGACGGCCCGGGTCAGACGACCGCGCTCGCCGCCGCGAACATCGCCTGGGAGCTGCTGGCCTTGCGAGCGGTGGCATCGTGAAGGTCACGGTCTGCGACGTCGGACCGCGCGACGGTCTCCAGAACGAGGACGTCGTCCTCGCGCCTGGCGTGCGCGCAGAGCTTTGCAACCGGCTCGCTACGGCCGGTGTGCCGAGGATCGAGGCGGTGAGCTTCGTGCGCGACGACCGCGTGCCGGCGATGGCCGGCGCGGAGGAGGTCGTCGGCGGGCTACAACCGCGTGACGGCGCCGTCTTCGCCGGCCTCGTGCTCAACGAGCAGGGCTACGAGCGACTGCAGGCGGCCGGGCTCGAGGAGGCGCATCTGACGTTCGCCGCGACCGACAGCTTCAGCCAACGCAACGCGAGTGCCTCAGTCGAGGAGGCCGTCGCTGGGGCCGAGACGATCCTCGCGCGGGCTTCGCAGGACGGCATTCGCGCGACGGTGACGATCAGCGTCGCGTTCGGTTGTCCCTTCGAGGGCGCCGTCGATGCCGGCGTCGTGCAGGAGCTCGCGCGCCGCGCGAGCGACGCGGGCGCGGCCGAAGTGGTCTTCGCGGACACGATCGGCGTCGCCGTCCCCTCCCAGGCCACGAAGCTCGTCGAGGCTGGCCTGGAGCTCGGGGTCCCCATCGGCGTCCACATGCACAACACGCGGAACACCGCGATCGCCTGCGCGTACGTGGCGCTCAATGCCGGGGCGACCGTCTTCGACGCTTCCGTGGGAGGCGCGGGCGGCTGCCCGTTCGCGCCGAACGCGACCGGCAACGTCGCCACCGAGGATCTCGTCTACCTCCTGCATGGAGAGGGCATGGAGACCGGCATCGACCTCGACGCGCTCATCGACGTTGCGCGATGGCTCGAGGAGCAGCTGGGAAGGCAGCTAGATGGCCTCGTGCACCGTGTCGGCAATTAGCTCTTTGCCGAACCTCGCACGCGCCACGTACTGTCCGAACCCCGGCTCGACCTTAAGCTCGCCGCCGTCGACGACCACCGTGCCGCGGACGAGCACGGTCTCCGGCGACCCCGTCACCTCCGTCCCCTCGAAGAGGTTGTAGTCGGCCTTCGACTTCTGCGTCGCGGCGGAGATCGTCACCTTCTGTTCGGGGTCGAAGACGACGATGTCGGCGTCGGAGCCGACGGCGATCGTCCCCTTGCGCGGGTAGAGGCCGAAGAGCCGCGCCGGGTTCGTCGCCAGTAGCTCCACCATGCGGTTGAGCGTGATCCGGCCCTCTCGCACGCCGAACGAGTGGATCATCTGCAGCCTGTTCTCGATCCCCGGGCCGCCGTTCGGGATCTTCGAGAAGTCGTCGCGGCCCATCGCCTTCTGCTCCGACCACGTGAACGCGCAGTGGTCGGTGGAGATGGCGGACAGCACGTCCGTCCGCACGGCGTTCCAGAGGATGTCCTGGTTCTTCTTCTCGCGCGGCGGTGGCGTGTAGACGTACTTCGCACCCTCGAAGCTCGGCCGCTCGAGGAACGTGTAGTCGACGAAGAAGTACTGGGTGCACGTCTCGCCCCAGACGTCCCAGCCGGCGTCGCGAGCCCTCGCGATGGGCTCCACGGCCTCGCGGCACGAGACGTGGACGACGTAGAGCGGCGCGCCTGCCACGCGAGCGAGCTGGATGGCGCGGTTCGTCGCCTCGCCCTCGGTCTCCGGGGGCCGCGTGAGCGCGTGCCAGTGCGGCTCCGTGTGCCCCGCGGCCAGCGCCTTTTTGACGAGCACGTCGATGGCGTCGCCGTTCTCGGCGTGCACCATCACGAGCGCGCCCGTCTCCGCCGCGACCTCCATCGTCTTGAAGAGCGTCTCGTCGTCGACCATGAGCGCGCCCTTGTACGCCATGAAGAGCTTGTACGACGTGACGCCCTGGTCGGGCAGCGACGCTAGCTCCTCCAGCGAGCCGCCCTCCTTCAGGTCGGTGACGGCCATGTGGTAGCCCATGTCGATGACCTGCTTGCCGTCGGCCTTCGCCCGCCATTCGGTAAGCGCGTCGGCGAAGCTCGACCCGGGCGACTGGATGACGAAGTCGACATGGCAGGTCGTGCCGCCGAATGCGGCCGCGGTCTGCCCCGACTCGACGTCGTCGATCGTCACGGTGCCGCCGAACGGCATCTCGAGATGCGTGTGCGGGTCGATGCAGCCGGGAAGCACGTACTTCCCGGCCGCGTCGATCACGTGATCGGCCGAGACGTCCAGCGACTCGCCGATGAGGGAGATCCGCTCGCCGTCCACGAACACGTCTGCCACGTAGTCGTCGGCAGCGGTTACGACACGACCACCTTTGATGAGCACGGACATTGCGGATCCCCCTCTCTCGGCTGTTAGCGGCCGGTTACTTCCCGCCTTCGGTGACCTCCACCTCGGGCTTCTCCCAGTCCTCGCCTGTGACGTCCTCGCCGTCGTCCTCGAGCTCGGCGACGGCCGCCTCCGCGAACTCCGTCGTGTATGCGTCCGAGGTCGCGGGCGTCTTGATGATGTCGTAGTCGAGCGCGATCTGCGCCGTCGTGTCGAAGTCGGCCGGGTTCATGACGCCGATCTTCTGGCTGTTCGGCCAGATGAGCGCGTTGATCTCGGCCATCTGCCAGCGCTGGTGACCCTCGCCGAGCTCGGGCCCGTTGGCGAGCACGACGTCGACGCAGTCATCCGGGTTGTCACGGCAGTAGATCCAACCCTTGAAGCTCGCCTTGAGGAAGCGCGTGGCGATGTCCTGGTTCGCCTCGTCGGCGATCCAGTCCTCGCGCACGAAGACGCCGTCCTCGAGCGCACCCGTGCCGAGGTCGGACATCTTGAAGACGTTCAGGTCGTCGAGCGTGTAGAGCTCACCCGTGTCCGGGTTCTTCACCTCGAGCACCTGCGCCAGCTCGTTGTATGTCATCGCCGCCGCAGCGTCGATGTCGCGGTCGAGGAAAAGGTCCATGTTGAACGGCTGGGCAACGATCTCGACGTCCTGCTGCGGGTCGATGCCGTTCTTCGTGAGCGCGGCGAAGAGCTTGTGCTCGTTGCCGCCTAGCCACACGCCGACCTTCTTGCCCTCGAGCTTCGTGATGTCATCCAGGCCTGAGTCCTTCCACGTGATCTCTGTCATGCCGCTGCGGGCGAAGACTTGCGCGATGTTGACGATCTCGCCGCCCTGGTCCCGCGTGGCAAGCGTGTTGTCGAGCCAGTTGAGGCCGAACTCGGCCTCGCCGCCGAGCACGACCTGCTCGGGGACGATGTCGGGGCCGCCGGGACGAATCGTCACGTCGAGGCCCTCGTCCTCGTAGTAGCCCTGCTCGTCCGCGGCGTAATAGCCCGCGAACTGCGCCTGTGTCACCCACTTCAGCTGAAGTGTGACGGGGGTGAGGTCCTCGCTGGCACCCCCGTCGTCGCCGCCGCAGCCGGCTGCCACCAGCAAGGCGGCGGCGAGTACGGCGAGAACGCCGAATCTCATGCGATGCATGCTCCCTCCCTTCGTATCTGCGCGGATCATTCCAGGTTCCTCGTGGACGGGTGCCAGGTGAGCGTGAGCCGCTCGACGAGCGCGATCGCCGCGTAGAAGGCGATGCCGAAGACGCTCGCGACGACGATTGCCGCCCATGCCTCCTCGAACGCGAAGATCCCCGCCGAGCGCCTGATGAGGATCCCGAGTGCATCCTGCGAGCCGCCGAAGTAGTCGCCGACGATGGCGCCGATCATCGCCAGCACGCTGGCGATCTTCAGGGCCGAGAAGAGGTACGGCAGCGCGTTGGGGATCCGCACCCGCCGGAAGATCTCGCGCTCGCTCGTCGCGTAGGAGCGCATGAGCTCGATCTGCTCGGGCTGCACAGACGTCAGCCCCCGCAGCGTGTTCACCATCACCGGAAAGAAGCAGAGGATCGCCGAGATGACGACCTTCGACCACGGGCTGAGCGCGCCGAACCATGCGTTCGTGATCGGGGCGAAGGCGATGATCGGCACGGCGTTCGCGGCGATCGCGTAGGGCATGAGCGCATCGCCGAGGGGGCGCCAGCGCGCGAGCACGAGCGCGAAGCAGAAGGCGAGCGAGCTGCCGATGAGGAAGCCGCCCAGCGCCTCCTTGAACGTGAACCAGCCTGCGCTCCACATCGTCGACCGCTCGTCCCACAGCGTGCTCATGACGGCGGAGAACCGCGGCAGGAAGAAGTCCTGCACGCCGAGCCCGGGCACGACCCACTGCCAGGTGGCGATCCCGATGCAGAAGACGAGGACCGCCGGCAGCCAGGTTCGCGCGGTGTCGGTCGTGCTCATACGTCCGCGCCTCCGGCGTGCAGCGCCTCGCGCACGGTCGTCACGAGCTCGAAGAAGCGCGTGTCCTCGCGCGTCTCGCCGCCTCGCGGTTGGGGCAGGTCGACGTCGATCACGTCGACGATCCGGCCGGGCCGCGCCGACATGACGACGACACGCGTGGAGAGGAAGACGGCCTCGGCGATCGAGTGCGTGACGAAGACGATCGTCGACTGGGTCTCCTGCCAGATGCGCAAGAGCTCCATGTTCAGCCGCTCGCGGGTCATCTCGTCCAGAGCACCGAACGGCTCGTCCATCAGCAGCAGCGCCGGGGAGAACGAGAGCGCGCGCGCGATCGAAACGCGTTGCTGCATGCCTCCGGAGAGCTGCCAGGGGTGGTGCTTGTCGAATCCCGTCAGCTCGACGAGCTCGAGCATCTCGTTCACACGCTCGGCACGGCGGCCGCGCTCCCAGCCCATCATCTCGAGGGGCAGCGAGATGTTCTTCGCAACAGTGCGCCACTCGTAGAGCACGGAGTCCTGGAAGACGATCCCGTAGTCGCGGTCGAGGCGCGCCTGGTGCGGCGTCTTGCCGTTGACCGTGATCTCGCCGGACGACGGCGCGACGAGGTCGCCGATGACCCTGAGCAGCGTCGACTTGCCGCAGCCCGACGGGCCGATGAGCGAGACGAACTCCCCGCGCGCGACGTCGAGGTCGATGCCCAGGAGCGCGCTCACCTCGCCGCGCGGGAAGACCTTCGAGAGGCCGCGGATCGAGACGACGGCGTTGTCGCTCATGCGAAGTGCTCCGGGGCACGGCGCACGACGAGCTTCTCGAGGCCGAGGATGCCGAGGAAGAAGCACACGCCGAGCATCGCCGCGACGATGTTCGTCGCCCAGAGGTTCTCCGGGACCGTCGAGTAGTACTGGTTGAAGTTGAGGATCTTGCCGCCGAGCCCTTCCTGGATCGATGACGGCAGCTCGCCGACGATGGCGCCGACGACGCTTGCCGTCGCGGACACCTTGAGTGCGGCGAACACGTACGGCAGCGACGTCGGCACCCGGAGCTTCCAGAGGATCGCCCAGTTCCCCGCCGCGTACGACTGCATGAGCTGAAGCGCCCTCGGGTCGACGGAGCTCAAGCCGCGAACGGTGTTGATCGTCACCGGGAAGAACGTGAGATAAGCGGCGATCACGGAGACGCGCTGCCAGTCGCTCGGCGTCCAGCCGAAGATCTCGATCGCCCCCAGCCCGACGACCACCATCGGCGCGATGGCGAGGATCGGGATCGTCTGGGAGGCGACGATGAACGGCATCAGCCCTCGCGCGAGCACCGCCGAGTGCACGAGCAGCACGGCGAGGAAAAAGCCCATCGTCGCCCCGATCACGAGGCCGACGAACGCCTCCTTGGCGGTGAAGAGGGCCGCGTCGAGCAGCACCCCGCCGAGGATGGGGCCGTTGCGTCGCGACGGCTCGAAGAGCTGGCCGACGACGTCGTGGAGATGCGGCATCGTCCGCTCGTTGACCGGGAAGGGCCGCGTCCAGCCCGCCGTCTCCCAAACCCAGCGGTAGCCCTCGTAGACCGCCCAGATGACGGCGAGGACGACCGGCAGCATGACGAGGCGGAACGCGCGCGGGGACACCCGCCTTTCGTACCACGTTTTAGGATCCCCGGCATGCCGCTCCAGCCGTCACGCACCGTCGACGAGCTACGCGAGCTCCAGGAGCTGACCGGCGACAAGGCAGGCGCGCAGCGCGTCGCCTGGACGGACACGTGGGAGCGGGCGCGCGAGTGGCTCCGCGGAAAGCTCGCGGCGGTGCCCGTCGTGGAGGAGATCGACGAGGCAGGAAATCAATGGTTCACGCTGCGCGGGGCGTCCGACAAGGAACTCCTCATCGGCGGGCACATCGACTCGGTGCCGAATGGCGGCTGGCTCGACGGCTGCCTCAACGTCATGGGCGGCGTCGAGGTGCTCCGGCGGCTAGCCGAGGAGGGCGAGCCCGCTTTCACCGTCCGCCTTGTCAACTGGGCCGACGAGGAGGGCGCGCGCTTCGGCCGCTCGCTCTTCGGCTCCAGCGCGGCCGCAGGCTCCATGGCCGACCAGGACGAGCTTCGCGAGCGCCGCGACGCCGACGGAGTTGCGCTGCCGGAAGCACTGGCGGAGCACGGCGTCGACCTCGATCGGGCGCTCGAGGCACGCTCGCAGCTCGAGAACGCCGCTGCCTACCTCGAGCTGCACATCGAGCAAGGCCCGGTGCTCGAGTCGCTGGACCTGCCGCTAGGCGTCGTGCTCGGGACCTTCGGCGTCGAGCGCCACCTCGTCAAGTGGACAGGTCAGGCGGCGCACGCCGGCTCCACGCCGATGGACGCCCGGCGCGACGCGCTGGCCGGTGCGGCGAAGCTCGCCCTCGAGCTGCGCCACATCGCCGAGCGCGCGGGCGGCGGCGCCGTGTGCACGTCCGGCGGCGTCGTCTGCAAGCCGGGCATCGTCACGTCGGTCGTCGAAACGGCGGAACAGCTGCTCGACCAGCGCCACCTCGATGCCGGGTCGCTCGCAGCCATGCTCGCCGACGCGGAGAAGTGCTCGGAACGCTTTGCGGCCGAGGAGTCGATCGACGTCTCGTTCGACAGGATCTGGTCGATCGAGCCGATCCTCTTCCACCCCGAGCTGATCGAGCTCTGCGACGAGGCGATTCTCGAGGTGACGACGACGTCGCACCGCCTCCCGTCAGGACCGCTGCACGACGCTGCGGAGGTGTCGCGTGCGGGCATTCCGACCGTGATGCTGTTCGTGCAGAGCCTGCGCGGCCTGTCGCACACGAAGCTCGAGGACACGAACGAGGAGCACCTCGAGCTGGCTGTTCAAGGCCTCGACCGGCTCACGTCGAAGACGATCGCCTGGCTCTCGTAGACTCGCGTTCTTCGCATGTTGAGCTTCGGCGTCACCGTTCTGCCCGACCCTCCCGCGAGTCGCGTCGTCGAGCTGCTCTCGCTCGCCGAGCAGCACGGTTTCGAGTACGGGTGGACGTACGACTCGCACATACTCTGGCACGACCCGTACCCGCTGCTGACGATGGCGGCGCTGGAGACGAAGAAGCTCAAGCTCGGCCTCAACGTCACGAACCCCGGTACGCGCGAGCCGACCGTCACGGCGAGCGCCTTCGCCACGCTCCAGGCGATCTCGGGCGGGCGGATGGTGATCGGCATCGGGCGCGGTGATTCCGCGCGCCGTACGATCGGCCTCAAGCCCGTGAAGGTGGACGAGTTCGAACGCTCGACGGCGGCGATCAAAGAGCTGGCGAACGGGCGCCCCGTCCGCTGGAACGATTTCGACGTCCACATCGAGTGGGCGCACGGCCAGCCCGAGATCCCGGTGTACATCGCCGGCTACGGCCCGCGCGTGCTCGCGGTCGCAGGGCGGATCGCCGACGGCGTAATCATCCAGCTCGCCGATCCGGAGATCGTCGAGTGGATCGTCGGCCAGGTGCGCGCCGCGGCTGAAGAAGCCGGTCGCGACCCGGCGGAGATCAAGGTGATGGCCTGCGCGCCGGCGCACGTGTCCGACGACCTGGCCGACGCGTACGAGCAGGTGCGCTGGTTCCCCGCCATGGTGTCGAACCACGTCTTCGACCTGCTCGCGAAGCACGACAAGGCGACGCTGCCCGCCGCGCTCACGGACTACGTCGACCGGATGCAGCGCGAGAGCTACGACTACTCCGAGCACAGCCGCGTCGGCGCCGAGCACGGCGAGCAGGTCTCCGACGAGACGTGCGAGCGCTTCTGCATCCTCGGCACGGCCGAGCAGCACGTCGAGAAGCTCCGCCGCCTCGAGGCCGCGGGCGTAGACCAGTGGAACATCTACCTCATGACCTCGGGTCAGGAAGCGACGCTCGAGGCGTACGGCTCAGAGATCATCCCCGCGCTCACGAACTAGGCCGTCGACGACCTGCCGTCCTTCGTCGTACGCCGCGTCGAACGCAGCATCGCCTAGCTCGGCTCGCGCGGTTGTCTCGGCTTCGGCGAGCAGCGCTGGAGCGAAGTCGTCCTGCGATGCGCCGACGTCCGCCAGCACCGCCTCTGCTCGACCCAGAAGGCGGGCCGCCTCTTCGTGGTTCCCGCTTCGTGCCTCGACTCCGGCCATCCCCTGGAGGGCATGCCCCACGTGCGCCCGGAACCCGATCGCGCCGAACGAAGCCTGAGCCTCGCCGAAGTGCTCTCGGGCCGCTCCGAAGTCGTCCAGCAGATAGGTGGCGTGCCCGAGATTGAGATGCGCGAAGCCGACACCCTCACCGATGCCCTGTTGATGGTGGTAGGCAAGCACCTCCTCCAGCACCGGTACGGCCGTGTCCGGTCGGCCCGAGTCGAGCATCGTCACGCCGAGGTTGAGCTTCGCCGTGATGAGATCCCAGTCGCTGCCGAGCATCTCCGCGAGGGCGATCGCGTCCCGGAAGTGCTGTTCCGAGGATGCGAAGTCGTGCTCGTTCAACGCGATCGTGCCGAGAACGTTGTGCGCGGCGACCTCGTCGGAGTCGGACTTGGCAGCGCGGGCAGCTACGAGCAGATCCTCGGCGAATCGGGTCGCCGCGGCGTACTCACCCGCGGCCCACGCGAGACCGGCGGCACCGTACAGCGCGCGCAGACGGGCGCTCGAGTGAGCATCGGTGCGGCACTGCAACGCCTCTTCGACGCGCGTGCGCCCCTCCAGGAGGTAGCCGCGAACCCACCAGTACCGCCACAGGACGCCGACCAGGCGCAGCTCCGTGTCTGCGTCCCCGCTCGAAGCTGCGACGTCCAGCGCCCCGCGGATGTTGTCGATCTCGTCATCGAGCGTTCGCATGCTTTCCGCGGACTCAGGGCCGCGGAGCTCGAGCGACTCCACGAGCTGAAGAAAGAACGTGGCGTGCGCCTTCTCAACGCGTGGGCGCTGGTCGCCGAGAAGCTCCAGGCTGTACTCCCGGATCGTCTCTAGGAGATCGAACCTCTCGTCGGTCTGCCGGGCGAGGTGGTGGTCGACGAGCGTCTCGAGCGTCGCGGGATTCGCCTCGCAGACGGCCTCGGCCGCCGCAAGCGTCGCGCCGCCCGGAAAGACCGCGAGACGGGCCAGCACAGTCCGCTCGCGATCCCCGAGGAGGTTGATGCTCCAGTCGAGCGTCTCCCGGAGCGTCTGCTGCCGCGCCGGCAGGTCGCGCGGGCCGCCCGTTAGCACCGTGAGCCGGCTCGCCAGCCGATCGAGGAGCGCCTGCGGGGTCATCGTGCGGATGCGACCGGCGGCTAGCTCCAACGCGAGCGGTAGGCAGTCGACGCGGCGGCAGACTTCCCGCACTGCCGGCTCGTTGTCGTTCGTCAGCTCGAACGACGAATCGAGGGCGCGGGAGCGCTGACGGAATAGCTCCACCGCGTCGTCCTCGGGCAGCGGGGACACGGGAAAGACGTGCTCCCCCGAGAGGTGGAGAACGCCGCGGCTCGTGACGAGGATCGTGAGCCGTGGGCAGCGCGAAAGCAGTTGGACGTAGACGGGTGCGTCCTCGCGCAGGTGCTCGGCGTTGTCGACCACGAGCAGAAGCTGGCGGGGGCGGATCGCGGCAGCAAGTGTCTCCAGCAGCTCCGTGCCCGGGGCCTCTTGGACGTCTAGGGACCGGGCGATCGTAGAGATGACGAGCCCCCCTTCCCGAACGGGCGCCAGCTCGACGAGCGCGGCTCCGTTGGCGAACTCCGGAGCGATTGTCCGAGCGGCTTCGAGCGCCAGTCGGGTCTTGCCGCTGCCCCCGGCGCCCGTGAGGACGACGAGCCGTACCTCCTCCCGCGTGAGCAGCTCGCGGAGCTGGTCGAGCTCACGCACGCGGCCCACGAGAGGGGTGAGGGGCGCGGGCAGCTGAGATATCGACGGCTCTGAGCGGGCGGGAGCGGCGAGCCCGGGATCCTGCTGGAGGATCTTGCGCTCGAGGCTGCGGAGCTCCTCACCGGGCTCGATTCCAAGCTCGTCGTGAAGCGCGCGACGGGCGTCACGGTAGGCGGCGAGCGCGTCGGATTGTCGTCCCGAGCGATAGTGCGCAAGCATCAGCTGCGCTCGCAGGCCCTCTCGCAAGGGGTGCTCCGCGACGAGCGCGGCCAACTCGCCGAGCGTCTCGTGGTGGTGTCCCCGCGCGAGGTCTGCGCCGATCCGCGCTTCGAGGCAGACGAGACGGAGCTCCTCGAGTCGCGCGGCTTCCGCTGCGGCGAACTCGGCATAGGGGGTATCTGCCAGCGGCGGCCCCCGCCAGAGGGCGAGCCCGCGGCGGAAGAGCGTCGCGGCCAGCTGGGGATTTCCGTCGGCCAGCGCTTCGCGTCCTTCGGCTAGAAGTGCCTCGAACCGCGCGGCATCGAGGCTGCCGGGCCCAACACGCAGGAGATAGCCGGGCGAGCGAGTCTCGAGCGCTGCGTCCCCGAGCGCCCGGCGAAGCTGCGAGACGTAGACGTGCACGAGCTTCGTCGCCGACGACGGCGGCGCCTCACCCCAGAGGTCGTCTACGAGTCGCTCGGTTGCGACGACCTCGTTCGGCCTCAGCAACAGGCAGACGAGCAGATCGCGCTGCTTCGGCGCCGTTACGTAAATCCGGCGCCCGTCCTCGCCTACGACCTCCAGCGGCCCGAGGATCCGGTACTCCACACCGCGTCTATACCTGACCTTTACTCCTCACTGCCAGCCTGCCGCGCGATGTCGTACGCGGTGATCCAGGACGTTCCCGCGAGCTGGGAGCACTACGGGGCGCTCGCGGAGGCGATCGGAAACCCCGTCCCGGACGGGTTGGTCTTCCACGTCGCCGGGCCGACCGACGAGGGCTTCCGGACGATCGACGTCTGGGAGTCCGAAGACGCCTGGAAACGCTTTCGTGACGCGACACCGCCCGGGCCCCTCCACGCGCAGCCCGTGCTGCGCGTGTTGCGCCCGCTCAACATCGTCCGAGGGGCCCCATCGTGATCGAGGTCGGACGTCTGCTCCTGGCTGCGGTGTTCGCCGTTGCGGGAGTGGCGAAGCTCGCAGACCTCGCCGGCTCCCGGCGGGCGGTGCGCGATTTTGGACTGCCTGCGCGTTTCGCGCCGGCGCTGGCGCTCCTGCTCCCGTTTGCGGAGCTCGCGATCGCCGCGGCGCTCGTGCCAAGTACGTCGGCTCGCTTCGCGGCAGCTGGCGCGGCTGCGCTGCTCTTGCTCTTCGTGCTCGCGATCGGAGTCAACCTCTCCCGCGGCCGGCGGCCCGACTGTCACTGCTTTGGGAAGCTTCATTCGGCGCCGGCCGGGTGGGGAACGCTCGCGCGGAACGCGGCGCTGGCGGCCGTCGCGATAGGGCTCGTGACGCAGCCGGCTTCGAATCCGAGCACGCTCGAGCTCGCCGTCGCCGGCGTCATCCTCGCCGTCTCGGCGCAGGCGATCCTGTCGGTCGTGCTGCTGCGCCGCTACGGGAAGGCACTGCGGCGGATCGAGGAACTCGAGGTGCGACCGGTGCCACCGGCCCTCGCGGTCGGCGTACAGGCTCCCCGCTTCGACGGGCTCGAGGAGCTGCTCGCACCGCGCCGCCCGGTGCTGCTCGTCTTCTCGGAGCCGGACTGCCCCGCTTGCCGGTTGCTCGAGCCGCAGCTCGAGGCATGGAAGCGCGAGCATGCCGATCGGCTGACGATCTCGGTCGTGAACGGCGAAGCCCTTGCGCTGTACGGCGCCGAGGCGACCCCGAGCGCGGTGCTCGCCGACGCCGATGGCAGGATCGCGCACGAGCTGGTCGTGGGCGTTCGGCCGATCGAGGCGCTCGTCGAGTCGATGACCCGTACGCCTGAGCCCGCGCGGAACGGCAATGGCCGCGTTGCGCTCGCCGGCGCGCTGGCGGGCGGGCTCGCCGTAACGGCGGCCGTCGCCCAGGCGGCGCCGCCAACCGACCCGGAGCTGAAGGCGATCGATGATGTGCTGCGAGCGGCTGGGCCGAAGCTCGTAGCCGCCTCGCAGCGTTCCCTCAAAGCCGTTCGCGCGCAGGCGACCGTGAAGACGGGGAAGCCTGTGCGAGCGAAGCGGACTGCAGCCAGGCGCGCGCTGGCCGCCGAGCGGCGTGAGGTGCTCGCACTGCGGGCCAAGGTCAAGCCGCTTGCCGAGACGAGCCCGACTGCGCACAACGTCAAGGTGATGGTCGGCTACAGCCTCTCCCTGCTTGCGCAGTCGCTCCAGAAACGCGAGCGAGCGATCGGCGCGTCGCCCAAGGCCGCTCTGAGGCTCGTGGACGATAGCCGGAAGCTCTTCCTGCGCTCGGTCGGCTCCAGCGCTGCTGCCGCCAAGCTCCTGGGGTACGGCTGATGAGAGACGTTGGTGGAGACTGGCTGGACCGGATTGCGCGCCGTTCAGCGGGAGGAGTGCCGTCCGCGGTTCGCGAATCCGAGAGAGCCACGGATCTCACTGACGAGCGCTTCTCGCGAGCCACGGCTGTGAAGCTCGCGGTCGCAGGCACCGCTTCACTAGCGCTCGGAGCATGGGGCGCGCCGGCGCGGGCAGACGAGGGGGATTTTGGGCAATGCTTGCAAGATTGCTTCGGCGGCAACGACCGCATCCTCAAAGAGCAGGAGCGAGCATGTCTGGATGTCTTCGCTCCGAAGTCCTTCTTCCTAGCGCCGGGGTGGCGGAAGTTTCGTGAACTCTTCCGAGCGGGAGCATTCAGCGCCTGGAAAGACCTTGTTACTAGCTCCCTGGCAGGCGCATGTGTCATGCAGCAGCAGGCGGATGCCAAGAACGAGAACGATAAGTGCCTGCCTTATTGCAAGCAGCGGTGCGGGCAGAGAGCTCTGCGCGCGACGCAGGGCATCGCGGCCTCACGCCAGGTGTGTGAGCCGCCACCGCCGCCGCCGCCGGAGACGCCAAAGCCGCCGCCCCCGCCGAACGCCTCGGAGAATCCCTGCTGGGCATGCGTCGCCGGAAGTCCAGACGCCATCTGCTGCATCTGCCCCGGAACGGACTCCGCCGACTGCGCCATATCCAAGGAACTGTGCGGCCAGGGCTGCTGAGGAGAGGACATGCCACTTCGAACCACATTGCTCAGCGGCATCACCGCCCCGTGACGGGTCCGGGTGACGCGCGTCCAATTAACTAAGAGAGAGGAACGACATGTCGGTTCGAATCCTCGTCCTCGCCAGCGTCGTGCTCGTCGCGCTCGCAGTCGCAGCCGGGTCATGGGCTCTGACGGGTGCCCAGTCCGTCCCCGCGCTCAAGCCCAACGTCAAGGTCGTCGTGAAGAAGTTCTCGCTGAGCAACGGTGGCTTCGTGAACGGCTCCGTCACCTGTCCGGGCGGCACGCGCATCTTTGGGGGTGGCTACGCCTCGACCGGACAGTTCGCACAGGTCACGGTCGCTGCGCCGGCTGCGACGGGCAACCACTACATCCTGAGCGCGTGGATGCCGCCAGTGAACATCAACGTCCCCGTCCTCAAGGAGACGGCGACGATTTCCGTCGCCGCCTGGTGCGCTCCGACCGGTCAGCCAATCGTGCTCGGGAAGCCCTAAGGGACCACTGGATCCGTATGCGCTCAAGCACGAGCGCCGCGTCGGCAGCGGCTAGACGACGGTGACGGGCACGCGCTGCACGGCGTTGTTCGCGTAGCCGCCGAGGTTCCACGAGGGGTCGAGCGGCTGCTCGTTGCCCGCCGCGTCACGCGCGCGGCAGCAGAGAACGTACTCGCCCGGCGTGGGGCTCCACGGGAACAGCCACCGGCGCCACGCCCACGGCGAGCCGATGTCGTCCTCCAGCTCGGCTGTGTCCCAGGTCTCGCCGCCGTCGGTCGAGACCTCCACCGACTCGAGCTCGCCGAGACCGGACCACGCCCGTCCTTCGAGCATGACCGGCGAGGCGGGAACCATGCGGCTCCGCGTGGGGAACTCCGGGAATCCGGGCGGCGCCATGAGCGCTCGCGGCAGCATGCGCGACAGCGGCTCGCCTACCTCGTCTTCCTCCTGCCGCAGGCGGTAGGAGTGCGACTGCTGGTAGCCCTCGAAGGGCCGGTCGACGGCCGTGATGCGGCTCAGCCACTTCACGCTCGTCATGCCGTACCAGCCGGGGACGAGCAACCGGAGCGGGAAGCCGTGCTGTGGCGCGAGCGGCGCACCGTTCATCTCGTACGCGAGCATGATCTCGGGGCGGTGTGCGTCCATGAGCGACAGGCTGCGCTGGTACGCCTGCTCGATTCCCCCCTCCAGGCCGCGGTCGAGGCCGGTGAAGACGAGCTCGACGGCGTCGTCCGTCACCCCCGCCTCGGACAAGAGCCCTCGCAGGGGCGTCCCGCGCCACCAAGCCGTGCCCACGGCCTCCTCCAGCCACGGCTGGCTCACGACGTGCGGCTCGATGAGCGCCCGGCCGTTACCGGCGCACTCCATCGTCACGGCCAGCTCCACCGCCGGGCGAGCGCGAAGGTCGTCCAGGGACAGCGACAGCGGTGTCGCCACGAGCCCGTCCACCTCCAGCGTGTACGAGGACTCCTCGACGGCGGGAATGTCGTAGTGCGTGAGCAGGTAGTGGAGCCCCGGCGGCGTGATCGGGTAGCGGAGCGCCTCGAGCGGCATCGCGTGGTTTCGCGCGGCGAGCCGAAGCTCGACGAGGCTGATCGGCGTCTCGACGTCGCTCATCGCCTGACCTCGGCCCAGATCCTGCTCCTCGCTGCCTCGCCCCTGGGAGTGAGATCGCGTGCCTCCAGTCGCCTGAACGTCGCCGCCGAAGGAAAGACGTCGGGATTTCGGAAGACGGTGGGCGCGAGAATCGGCGCCAGCAGCGAGCGCCGGACGGGCGAGCCGAAGTACGTGTAGAGGGCTTCCTGCGCGCTGATCCTCGGCTTGTACACGAAATCGATCCACGCGTGGGCGGCAGCGCGGTTGGTCGCCCTCCTGGGAATGACGTGTGCGTCGACCCACAGCTCCCCGCCGTCCTTGGGAACGACGTAGTCGGCGGCATGGCCGGGCGACTGGGCAATGATGTAGGCGCCGTCGCCGTTCCAGGACATGCCGCCGAAGGCCCTCGTCGCGGCGATCTCCGCGGCGTATCCCTTCGAATCGAACGTCCGCACGAACGGCCGCAGCGCGAGCAGGAACTTCCGCACGCGCTCGAGCTCTGAGTCGACGTCGGTGTTGAAGGAGTAGCCGAGCATGACGGCGACGGAGCCGATCACCTCCGCTGCCCCGTCGAGCAGCGTGAGCTTCCGCGGATACTTTTTGAACAGCGAGAAGAACTGGGCCCACGTCGTGGGGCGCTCGCGGATCCGGTCCGTCCGGTACACGAAGCCCGTCGTCCCCCAGTCCTTCGGCACCGACCACTTGCCGTCCGGGTCGTACGGCAGGCCGAGGAACTTCGGGTCGATCGCCTGCCGCACCGCGGGGAGGCGCTTCCAGTCGATCCGCTGCAGGAGCCCTCCCTTCGCGAGCGTCGCCACCATGTAACCGGTCGGTGCCGCGAGGTCGATGCCCTTCGCGCCTCGTCTCAGGCGGGCGTGGAGCGCCTCGTTCGAGGAGTAATACGACTTGCGGACGGCGATGCCCGTCGCGTTCGTGAAGGCGGCGTACGTCGCCGGATTCACGTAGTCGATCCAGTTGTAGTAGTGGAGCGTCCCCGCCGCAGCAGGCCGAGCGAACGCGGCCGGGGCGCGCGCAGCGGCGAGAGCCAGCGCCGCGCCGGCGGCGAGGACGCCTCTTCTGTCGTATGAGGCCACTCCCGTCCGGCCCTCCTTCTAGTCGAGCTGACCGAAGTCGAGCACGACCGTCTTGAGGTCGGTCATGTCGAGCATCGTGTAGCGGCCGCCGATGCGGCCCCAGCCCGTGCGAGTGCCCGAGGCGCCGCCGAACGGCTCGTGAGCCTCCCAGTAATCGGTCGAGTCGTTGACGACGACGTTGCCGACGCGCAGAGCCTCGATGTAGCGGAACGCCCGCCGCAGGCTCCGCGTGTACACGGCCGCCTGCAGCCCCAAGTGAGAGTCGTTGGCGGCGGCGATCGCCTCGTCGTCGGAGTCGACGGTGACGAGCGGGACGATCGGCCCGAACGTCTCCTCGCGGTTGATGAGCGTGTCGAGCCCGACGCCGTCCACCACCGTCGGCTGGTAGTAGAGCGACGTCGGCCGCCCGTCGTCGCGCCCGCCGCCGAGCACGATCTCAGCGCCCTGCTCGAGGGCGTCCTCGAGGTGACGGTCCATCTTCTGGGCAGTCGGCTCGTTGTTCATCGGCCCGACGAGCGTGTCGTCGTCGAACGGGTCGCCAAGCTTCCAGGCCTCGGCCTCCTTCATCACCGCCGCGAGGAAGTCGTCGTGAATGCTCCTGTCGACGAGCACGCGCTCGGTCGCGCAGCAGACCTGGCCGGCGCAGAAGAACCCGCCGTAGACGGCGCCCTTCGCCGCCTGCTCGAGGTCGGCATCGGAACATACGACGACAGGGCCGTTGCCGGACGCCTCTATGAGGCTGCGCTTCAGGCCCGCCGCGCGCACGATCTTCTCTGCCGTCTCGTGGGAGCCGACGAAGCCTATGCAATCGACGTGCGGGCTGGTCACGAGCGCCTCGCCCACCTCGCCCCCGCCGTAGACGACGTTGACGACGCCCTCCGGCAGGCCCGCCTCCGCCATGATCTCCATGAAGTTCGCCATCGCCACGGGTGTCCACTCCGACGGCTTCATGACGATGGTGTTGCCGGCCGCGATACCCGGCGCGATCAGCTCCACCGGGATGAGCGTCGGGAAGTTCCAGGGCGTGATGCCCGCGTAGACGCCGTTCGGCTTGCGGAACGTGAGGATCCGCTTGTTGACGTCCTGTGAGGGGATGATCGCGGTCTCCATCCGCTTGACGTCCTCCGCCGCGATGCGGAAGTTCTCCGCCGTCTCCTCGATGTCGGGGATGGCCTCCGCCCGGAACGGCTTCCCCTGCTCGACCGAGAGCTCGCGGGCGAAGTCCTCCTTGCGCTCGTCGATGAGGTCGGCGATCGCGTGACACACCTCTGCGCGCTCCCACGCCGACAGCGCGCCCCAAGCGGGCTGCGCCTTCCGCGCTGCCTTTGCCGCGCGCTCGACGTCCTCCCGGCTCGCATCAGGGACCTCGGCGATGACATCCCCGTTGACCGGCGAGACGATCTCCCGCACGTGCTCTCCGGTCGACTCGACCCAGTCGCCGCCGATGAAGTTGCGAAGGGTGCGGACGGTAGTGGCCATAGAAGCTCCTCTCAGGTTCCGGGGAAGGTGGCGGACGCGCGGGCATCGGTGCGCCGCAGCACGATGTACGCGAGGACGATGGCGGTCAGCGCCACGCCGAGCATCATGGCAGCCGTGGCGTTGACCTCTGGCGAGACGCCGAAGCGCAGTTGCCCGAAGATGTAGACGGGCAGCGTCTGCGTGTCAGGGTTGCTGAGGAAGTTCGACGTGTAGAAGTCGTCGAACGAGAACGAGAACGCGAGGAGTGCGCCCGCGAGGATCGCAGGGGCGAGCCGCGGCAGCGTCACCTGGCGAAACGTCGAGAACGGCGCCGCGCCGAGGTCGTACGACGCCTCCTCGAGCGTCTGTCCCATGCCCACGAACCGCGCCCGGACGATGAGCGCGACGACCGAGGCGTTGAAGACGACGTGGGCGACGAGGATCGCCCAGAAGCCCAGCGGCGGTTCGTCGAATCCGGCCATCTCGCCTGCCTCCACGAAGAAGATGAGTGCCGAGATGCCGAACACGATCTCCGGCGTGACGAGCGTCATGTACGCGAGCGTGTCGAGCGGCACGCGAATCCACGCGCGCATGCGGCTGGCGGCGAGGGCGAGCGCCGTGCCGAGCACGCAGGCGACGACGGCGTTGAGCGCTGCGATGAGGATGCTGTTCTTCAGCGCGTCGGTGATGTCCGGGTTGCGCAGGGCAATGCCGAACCACTTGGTCGAGAAGCCGTCCCAGAAGAGCACGCGCTTCGACTCGTTGAAGGCGAAGAACACGATGACCGCGATCGGTGCGTAGAGGAACACGTAGACGAGTGCCGCGTAGCCGCCGAGGACACGCCTACCCATGCTGCTCCTGCCTACCCAGGAGCCGTGCGTACATCACGAGGACGACGGTCACAGAGCCGATCACGACCATCGAGACGGCGGCGCCGAAAGGCCAGTCGCGTGCCTCGCCGAACTGCTGGGCGATGAGGTTGCCTGCGTAGAAGATCTTGTCCCCGCCCAGCACGACCGGGATGATGTACTCGCCCGTGAGCGGGATGAACACGAGCAGGCAGCCGGCGAGGATCCCCGGTAAGGCGAGTGGCAGCGTGATGCGGCGGAACGCGCGCAGCGGCGAGTCGCCCAGATCCTGGGCCGCCTCCACGAGCGACCAGTCCATGCGCTCGAGAGCGGCGTAGATCGGCAGCACCATGAGCGGGAGGTAGTTGTAGGCGACCCCGACGAAGATAGCCTTCTCGGTGTACAGGAGCTCGGCGTCTTCGACTGCGCCGCTCAGCCCGAGCGCGCGAAACACCGGGAAGTCGGGGTCGAGCATGATCAGCCACGCGTACGTGCGGATGAGGAAGCTCGTCCAGAAGGGGACGATGACGAGCAGGAGGAGGAGCGTCTTGTGACGCGCGTAGCGCGCGATGTAGTACGCCACGGGGAAGCCGATTAGCAGCGTGAGCAGCGTCCCCACCGAGGCCAGCTTGAGCGTGCGCAGGAAGATGTCGCCGTACAGCGGGTCCCACAGCCGCCGGTAGTTGTCGAGGTTCCACGTGAATGCGAAGTCCGTGTAGCCGGAGGTGGCCGCGAAGCTGTACGCGGCCATGATGGCCAGCGGCCCGACGAAGAAGAGGAGGTACCAGGCGGTCGCTGGCAGCGCCAGCCACCCGGGATAGCGCGGCCCGCCCGCGGCGGGGGGGGGGGGGGGGGCGCGGCGGCCGGGCC
>JBKJWA010000207.1:0-10389 GCA_046716705.1 Gaiellaceae bacterium | reverse complement strand
CATGTCCTTCGTGTAGATGAGGTCGTCGCGCGAGTACTCCGAGATCTCGTACTCGGTGCCGAGCGTGATGGCGTCGAACGGACACGCGAGCTCGCAGTAGCCGCAGAAGATGCAGCGGCTCATGTTGATCTCGTAGATGCGCGCGTAGCGCTCGCCCGCCGAGACGCGGTTGCCCGGCTCGTTTTCCTCGGCGACCACGCGAATGCAGTCCGAGGGACACGCGGCCGCGCAGAGCGAGCAGCCGACGCATTTCTCGAGGCCGTTCTCGTGGAGGTGCAGCCGGTGTCGCCCGCGGAAGCGGGGATAGACAGGCCGCACGACCTCGGGATACTGGACGGTGATCGGCTTCTTGAAGAGCTGGCGGAACGTCACGCCGAAGCCGCGGACTGCGTCGAGCGGGCTCGGGCTCATGCCGCCACCACCGCGGCGGTGACGATCGCGTTGAGCGTCGCCACCGGCAGCAGCACCTTCCAGCCGAACCGCATGAGCTGGTCGTAGCGCAGGCGCGGCACGGAGGCGCGGATCCAGATGAAGATCGTGATCGCCAGCAGGAGCTTCAGCACGAACCAGAGCGGCCCGAGCGGCTCCCACGGACCTTCCCAGCCGCCGAAGAACAGCGTCACGCCGAGCCCCGAGAGGACGATGAGGTTGATGTACTCGGCCATCTGGAAGAGGCCCCAGCGCATGCCGCTGAACTCCGTGTGGTACCCGGCGACGATCTCCGAGTCGGCCTCGACGAGGTCGAACGGCGCGCGCGCCGTCTCGGCCGTGGCGGCGATGAAGAAGACGGCGAAGCCGACGAGCTGCGGGACGACGAACCACACGGTGTCGATCTGCTTCGCGACGATCTCCGAGAGGTTGAGCGACTCGGCGATCATGATCACGCCGATCACGGAGAGCGACAGCGAGACCTCGTACGAGACGAGCTGCGCGCACGTCCGCATCGAGCCGAGCAGCGAGAACTTCGACTCGGAGGCCCAGCCGCCGACGATGAAGCCGTAAACGCCGATCGAGCCCAGCGCGAAGATGATGATCAGCCCGATGTCGACGGTCGCGACGGCGCCGTTGATCTCGTAGCCGTGCACCTCCCAGCCCTCTCCGAATGGGATGACGCTGAACGCCAAGAGCGCGGTGAACGCCGAGAACGCCGGCGCGACGATGTACGGGACCGCTTCCACCTTGCGCGGGAAGAACGCTTCCTTCCTTACGAGCTTGAGGAGGTCGGCGATCGGCTGCAGGAGGCCGACCGGCCCCGCGCGGTTCGGCCCGTAGCGGAGCTGCATGCGTCCCAGGAGCTTCCGCTCGAGCAGCGTCGTGTAGGCGAACGCGAGCAGGAGGATATTGATGACGAGGAACGCCTCGATCAGATAGACGACCCATTGAAATCTCACGGCCGCACCTCGACGAGATCCTGCAGGCCGCGCACGTGCTCCTCGGCTGCGCGGGCCGCGCCGGCCACGAGCCTCCGGTTGATGCGCGCGCGGAGCTCGACCGACGTGCCGTTCGCCAGCACCGTCACCGTGTCGCCCGCGCCGATCGAGCGCTTCTTCGCGTCCTCCGGCGAGAGCTCGATCACTGCCTCCGGCCGCTGGAACTGAAGCTGCGGGACGCGCTCGACGGCGCTCCCGGAGAAGAGGGCGCGGTAACGGGTCAGGCGGAGCTTCGGCGCCACCGGCGGCTTCAAGGCCCCCGCCGCAGCGGGCACCGGGGGAACTTGTGACGGCTTGTCGCGTGGCTCGAAGGGCTCCAGCGCGACGCCGAAGCGCGCGGCGAGCTCCGCGATCCACTCGAGGTCGGCGCGACCGGGCGGCTCGCTCGCCTTCCGCAGGCGCTGCTCGCGGCCTTCGAGGTTGATCATCGTGCCGTCGCGCTCGAGATAGCTCGTGCCGGGCAGGACGACGTGCGTCCAGCCCCGCACCGCCTCGGAGAACATCGTCACGGCAGCGACCGCGTCACTGCGTTCGGCGAGCGCGCGCACGCGCGGGTCGGCCACAGCCTCCTCGCCCGAGATCAGCAGCAAACCGACGCGCTCGGGCGCACCCGCCTCGCCCTCGCCCGCGGCCTCCCAGGCGGCGGCGACGCCTCGCCCGTTCGGCGTGGCGGGAAGGAAGTACGCCCCGCTGCCCGGCTTGCGTGCGAGGCCAAGCGCTACCGCGAGCGGCGCGAGCGCTGCGCCGCCGCGCCCGCCCGGGCCCGACCAGATGAGCGCGACGCGCTCGGCTGCGTGGAGCCGCTTGCCAAGGGCCGTGCGCTTGTCGGCGAGCTCGGCAACGACCGCTGCGCCGTCGCCGGGCGGACGCTGGACGCTGCCCGCGGGCCCAAAGGTCAGCACCTCGGCGCCGTTTCGCCGTGCCTGGCGAATCCAGAGGTCGACGATCGGCGCGCGCTCCGCCACGGGGTCGTCCCCGACGACGACGACGACCTCGGCGTCCGCGATCGCAGACAGCGGCGCGCGGAAGGAATCGAGCGCCGTGCTCGTCTCCTCGGGGAGCACGGCGCGATGCGAGCCGAAGCCCTTGCGCACGAGCTGCGAGAGCGCGGAGGCGATCTCCACCGTCTCGGAGCCGGAGAGCGCGAGCACGACCGAGTCGCCCGCGGCGCGGCCCAGCCGCTCGAGCTCGTCGAGAGCCTCGCCCCAGCTCGCCTCGGCGAACCGCCATGTGCCCTGCACGCGGATGCCCGGTGCGGTCACACGGTCCGGCGCGCGCAGCGCCGGATACGTGAAGCGGCCCTTGTCGCAGATCCAGCCCCGGTCGATCTCGGGGTGGTTGCGGCTCGACACCCGGCGCACTTGGCCCTCGCGGTACGTGGCGCTGACGTTGCAGCCGACAGGGCAGAGCCCGCAGACGGTCGGCACGTTGACGATCTCCCAGGGGCGGGCCTCGAAGCGATAGAGCGTCGAAGTCAGGGCGCCGACCGGGCACAGCTCGACGACGTTTCCGGAGAACGGCGCGCGGTACGGCAGGTCCTCGTACGTCGCGATCTGCGTGAGCGCGCCTCGGTCGCGGGCGATCAGCTGGCCGTCCTCGGCCACATCCTCCGAGAACCGCGTGCAGCGGTAGCAGAGGATGCAGCGCTCGCGGTCGAGCGCGATCGTCGGCGAGATCGGGATCGGCTTCTCGAAGGTCCGCTTGTCGAACGTCATCCGCGTCGATCCCGGCCCGTAGCGGAACGTGAGGTCCTGGAGTGGGCACTCGCCGCCCTTGTCGCAGACGGGGCAGTCGAGCGGGTGGTTGACGAGGATGAACTCGAGCGTCGAGTTCTGGGCAGCCGCCGCGAGCCCCGACGTCTTCGCGGTCTTCACGACCATGCCGTCCTGCGCGGTCAGCGTGCAGCCGGCCTGGGGCTTCGGGATGCCCTCGATCTCGACGAGGCACATGCGGCAGGCGCCGACCGGAGCGCCGAGCCGCGGCTCGTAGCAGAAGACGGGGATCTCGATGCCCGCGGCGGCCGCCGTCTCCACGAGGCCCGTGCCCGCGGGCACGGAGACCTCGCGGTCGTCGACGGTCAGCTTGACGAGGTCAGGCATGGACCGCTTCCTCCGCGTGCTGTGCGTGCACGTCCGATGGCGCGAGGATGCCGTCGAGCGTCGACGAGTTGCCGAACGGACAGCTGCCGCGCTCGACATGCGCGCGGAACTCGTCGGGGAACTTCCGCATGAAGCTCGACACGGGGTAGACGGCGAAGTCGCCGAGCGCGCAGAGCGAGCGGCCGAGGATGCCGGTACACACCGACTCCAGCAGGTCGATGTC
Organism: Gaiellaceae bacterium; assembly: GCA_046716705.1. Taxonomy (GTDB): domain Bacteria; phylum Actinomycetota; class Thermoleophilia; order Gaiellales; family Gaiellaceae; genus PALSA-612. Next base: position 6,637 of record JBKJWA010000207.1, on the reverse strand, counting down.
GGCGTGTGACGCATCGCCGGCCTCGATCTTCTCCAGCAGCTGCACCATCCAGCGCGTTCCCTCGCGGCACGGCGTGCACTTGCCGCACGACTCGTGCATGTAGAACTTCGCCGCGCGCAGCGCGAGCTGCACCATGCAGCAGCGGTCGTCGACGACGATGAGCGACGCGGCGCCGAAGAACGAGCCGGCGGCCTGGATCGAGTCGTAGTCGAGCGGCGTGTCGAGCTGGTCGGGCGTCAGCGCGGGGACGGACGAGCCGCCTGGGATGATGCACTTCAGCTGCCGCCCGTCCGGGACCCCGCCGGCGATGTCGTACACAAGCTCGCGCATCGGTGTCCCGAGCTCGAGCTCGTAGTTGCCGGGCCGCTCGATGTTGCCCGAGATCGAGAAGATGGCCGTGCCCGGAGACGACTCGGGGCCGATCTTCGCGAACTCGGCGGCGCCGAGCTCCATGATGATCGGCACCGTCGCGATCGTGCAGACGTTGTTGATCTGGGTCGGCGCGTCGTAGAGGCCCTGTACCGGCGGGAACGGCGGCCGTGGGCGAGGCTGGCCGCGCCGTCCTTCGAGCGAGTCGAGCAACGCCGTCTCCTCGCCGCAGATGTACGCCCCGGCGCCGCGGTGGACGAGGATGTCGCAGGCGCCGAAGACGCCCGCCTGCCGCGCCTCGTCGACGGCCGCCTGGAGGATCTCGTACTCCGTGAGGTACTCGCCGCGGATGTAGATGAAGACGCGGTCGGCTTCGATCGCGTGCGCCGCGATCAGGCAGCCCTCGATCAGGCGATGCGGGACGCGGCTCATCACCTCGCGGTCCTTGAACGCGCCCGGCTCCGACTCGTCTGCGTTGACGACGAGGTACGCCGGCTTGCCGCTCTTGCGGTCGATGAGCGACGCCTTGCGGCCCATCGGGAAACCGGCGCCGCCGCGGCCGCGGAGGTTTGCCTCCTGGAGGTCGGCGATGAGCTCGTCGGGCGTCATCGCGCGCGCCTTCGCGACCCCCTCGTAGCCGCCGATCGCGCGGTACTCGGCGAGCTTCGTCAGGTCGCGCTCGTCGGCGCCCTTCAGGAGGGAGTCAAGAATCGGCACGGAGCTCCTCCACGATCCCCGGCACGTCCTCCGGCTTCACGGGATGGCGATGGCGGCGGTCGACGGTAATGACGGGCGCATAGCCGCACCCGCCTAGGCACTCGACTACGCGCAGCGTCACCTGTCCGTCCTCCGTTGTCTGGCCCGCGCCGATGCCCAGCTCTGACTCGAAGGCCCGGACGACCTCCTGGGCGCCGACGAGGGCACACGAGAGGTTCGTGCAGACCTCCACCTCGTGCTCCCCGACAGGCTCGAGGTGGAACATGTCGTAGAAGGACGCGACGGAGAGGCAGTAAGCGGTCGTGTAGTCGAGCGCGTCGGCGACGTCGGCGAGCGCCTCCGGCGAGAGCCAGCCGTACCGGTCCTGCGCCATGCGCAGCGCCGGCAGCATCGCCGAGCGGCGGTCGGGGTAACGCGCCGCGACGTCCTGAATCTCGCTCGCCAGCGTCACCGCCTCACGACCTCCTCAACCTCCGGTGTCAGACACGCGACAGCGGCGTGCGAGAGGGCCGACCGGTTCGAACTTGGCCCCTGAAGGCACGCAGCTCGCCGCCCGTCGAGAGAAGTGCCTGCATACGCGAGAGTGTCGGCCTGTGGAAAGGCCGGCACGGATTCGGCACGACTTCTCCCTTGACAGAATCGGTGTCTGACACCGCTGTAACACATTCAGCGATCGACCTCGCCCATTACCGTGTCGAGCGAGCCGACGACGGCGACCATGTCGGCCACGAGCGCCTGCCCCATGCAGGTGGCGGTTGCCTGGAGCGCGACGAAGCTCGGCGCGCGGAACCGGGCCCGCCAGGGTCTCGGGCCGCCGTCCGAGCACACGTAACAGCCGAATTCGCCGCGTGGCGACTCGACGGCCAGGTACACCTCTCCCTCGGGCACCGTGAAGCCCTCCGTAACGAGCTTGAAGTGGTGGATGAGCGACTCCATCGATGTGTGTAGCTCCTCCCTCGGCGGCAGCACGACCTTGCGGTCGTCGGCGATCCATGGCCCAGGAGGCATGCCTTCGAGGGTCTGTTCGACGATGCGCACCGACTCGCGCATCTCGTCCATGTGGATCTTGTAACGGTCGTAGACATCTCCGTTCACCCTGACGGGGACGTCGAAGTCGACGTCGCCGTACGCAAGGTACGGCGCGGCCTTGCGCAGGTCCCAGTTGATGCCCGAGCCGCGGGCCACGGGGCCGGACTGGCCGAGCGCGATCGCGTCCTCGGCCGAGAGGAGGCCCACGCCCTTCGTTCGCGCGAGCCAGATCGGGTTCTCGGTGAGCATCGACTCGTACTCATCGACCGCCTTCGGCATGACTTCGCAGAACTCTCGGCACTGCGGGAAGAAGCCGCGCGGGATGTCCTCGGCCAGGCCTCCGACCTGGAAGTACCTCGTGTGCATTCGTGCGCCTGCCACGAGCTCGAAGAGGTCGAGCACCCGGTCGCGCTCGCGGAACGCGTACCAGAAGGGCGAGATCGCGCCCAGCTCGAGCGCGGACGTGCCAAGCCAGACGAGATGCGAGTGGATGCGGTTCAGCTCGGCGAGCAGTGTCCGCATCCAGATCGCCTTCGGCGGCAACTCGATGCCGAGGAGCTTCTCTATCGCCATGACAAAGGCGAGCTCGTTTGCCTGGAACGAGACGTAGTCCATGCGCGGTGCATAGGGGATCGCCTTCCACCAGGTCTTCTGCTCCATCGACTTCTCGAAGCCCGTATGGAGGTAGCCGATGACCGCCTTCAGGCCGACGACGGTTTCCCCGTCCAGCTGCAGGACAAGCCGGAGCACGCCGTGCATCGACGGGTGGTTGGGGCCGAAGTTCACCTCGAGGATGTCGGCTCCGCTGCGGAGACCCTCGGGCACCTCGATGATCGTCGGGACCGGCGTAGGGATGCGCGAGCCTTCGTAGATGCGCGAGGCTGCGACGGCCATCAGACTTCGTCGGAGAAGCGGACGGGCTCGCCGCCGATCGGATAGTCCTTGCGGAGGGGGTGGCCTTCCCAGTCGTCCTCCATGAGGATCCGGACGAGATTCGGGTGGCCTTCGAAACGGATCCCCATCATGTCCCAGGCCTCGCGCTCGTGCCAGTCGGCCGTCGGCCATACCGGAACGACGCTGGCCACGGACTCGCCGTCGTCGAGCCAGACCTGCACGCGCACGCGCCGTGCGTCGCCCGCGCCCGGTGCGACGCGGAGGAGATGGTAGTTGACGGCGAAGCGTTTCGGCTTCGGCTCGGGCGTCCGCGGCAGCGCCGCCGTGCCCGGAACGTTGAGGTCGCGCCCGGTGGCGTTGCCCCAGTAGCCGGCAACGGGCTCCTCTCCCCAGCCGAGGTAGTCCACGGCCGAGAGGTCGGAGAGGAAGTTGAAGTCGAAACGGTCGCGCAGGTGCAGGCAGGCTTCGATCAGGCGCGCAGGATCGACGACGAGCGTCGTCTCGCCGTGTGCCTCTTTCGTCTCCACGACGCCCGGCACACCCTCGTACATCACTCCGCCACCCCGCGGATCTCGTAGGCAGGCGGGACCCCGGCGACGACCTTCTCGTGCAGCCTCACGATGCCCTCCATGAGCGCCTCGGGACGCGGCGGGCAGCCGGGCACGTGGATGTCGACCGGCACGATCTTGTCCACGCCCTGCAGCGTCGTGTAGTTGTTGAACATCCCGCCGGAGGACGCGCACGCACCCATCGCGATCACCCACTTCGGCTCGAGCATCTGGTCGTAGATCTGCCGCAGCGGCCCGGCCATCTTGTGGACGACGCGGCCCGAGACGATGAGCAGGTCGGCCTGCCGCGGCGACGCGCGAAACGCCTCCATCCCGAAGCGCGCGATGTCGTAGCGCGACGAGACGATCGACATCATCTCGATCGCGCAGCACGCGAGGCCGAACGTGTCCGGCCACATCGACTTCGACTGCGCCCACGCGACGGCCCGCTCGAGCGTTGTCAGCATCAGCCGCTCCTCCAGGGCGGCGACCTCGTTCTCGAAGACCCCCGGCCCTTTGCCCTTCCACAGCACGCGCTCCGAGCGGAGGCCGTAGTCCGACAGGGGCTTGCCGTTCACCGCCACTCGAGCGCTCCCTTCCGCCAGACGTAGACGTAGCCCAGCACGAGGATCCCGATGAAGACGATGAGCTCGATGAAGCCGTACCACGCGAGCTGGTCGAGGACGACGGCGAGCGGATAGAGGAAGACGATCTCGATGTCGAAGACGATGAAGAGCATCGCCGTGAGGTAGAAGCTCACGGTGAAGCGCTGCTCCGGCAGCGGCCCTCGGGATACGCCCGACTCGAACGGCACGCCGCGCGCTCGCGTCCTCGCGGCCGGTCTCGTGGCGAAGAGGAACGACATGACGACCATCGAGGCCGGGATGGCGGCGGCGAAGACCCCGTAGATGAGGAACGGAAGCCAGCTGTCGAGCACTGCGGTCGCCTCCCTGCGGTCGCCAGCCGGAACGTAGCAGGTTCCGAGCGCGCACGAGCAGCAGTGAAATCGGCTCAACGGTGCGTGAGCCGAGTGTTACAAAGTCGGTGTAGCGGCGGGTCGGCGCCGGGGGATGCCGCTGCTACCATCAGCCCATGGCCACCATCGAGCGCACAGAGTCCCTCGTCGTCCTGACCGAGGCGGCGGCGGCGAAGATCAAGGAGCTCCAGGCACAGGAGCCCGAGGGCGAGGCGGCCGTTCTCCGCGTCGCCGTGCAGGGCGGCGGCTGCTCCGGCTTCGAGTACGCGCTCGGGTTCGACCGCGGCCTGCAGGAGGGTGACCACGAGCTCGAGTCGCACGGCGTGACGGTCGTCGTCGACCCGTTCAGCGCGCCGTACCTCCAGGGCGCCGAGGTCGACTTCCTCAACACGATCACCGAGTCCGGGTTCAAGATCTCGAACCCGAACGCCGTCTCGGCCTGCGGCTGCGGCCACTCGTTCCAGGTCGAAGAGGGCGAGGAGCTGCCCGAAGGCACCGCCGTGGGCGGCTGCGGCTCCGGCTGTTCTCACTGACCGGCCCCTCGTAGGATCACGCGCATGAGCGCGCCTCTCCGTGTGGCCGTCGTCGGCTCCGGGCCGGCGGGCTTCTACACGGCAGGCCCGCTGCTCTCCGCCGGCGCCGAGGTCGACCTCATCGAGCGCCTGCCGACGCCGTGGGGCCTCGTTCGGCTGGGAGTGGCACCCGACCATCCGCAGCTGAAGACGGTCTCTCGCGCGTTCGAGAAGATCGCCGCCCAGCCGGGCTTTTGCTTCCTGGGGAACGTCGAGGTGGGACGCGATCTCACCCACGACGACCTCGCGGGCCTCTACGACGCCGTCGTCTACTCCTACGGCGCGGCCGCCGACAGGCGACTCGGCATTCCCGGGGAAGACCTCCGCGGCTCGTGGGCTGCAACCGAGCTCGTCGCTTGGTACAACGGCCACCCCGACTACCAGCAGCTCGAGTTCGACCTTGACTCCGCCGAGCGGGTCGTCGTCGTCGGCAACGGCAACGTCGCGCTCGACGTCGCGCGCATGCTCGCGCTCACGCACGACGAGCTTGCGCCGACCGATGCCACCGACGCCTCCATCGAGGCGATCGCAGGCTCGTCGATTCGCGAGATCGTCGTCCTCGGGAGGCGCGGCCCCGTCCAGGCCGCGTGGACGTCGACGGAGCTCCACGAGATGGGCGATCTGGCCGGGGCGGACATCGTCGTCGGCCCTGCCGAGCTCGAGCTCGATCCCGCGAGCGAGGCCGAGCTCGCCGAGGCGTCGAACATCGTAAGGCGAAACCTCGAGATCCTCCGCGAGTTCGCGGCCCGTGAGCCCTCGGGCAAGCCGCGCCGCATCGTCCTCCGCTTTCGCGTCTCGCCGGTCGCGCTCCTCGGCGACGATAGGGTGAGGAGCGTCGAGGTCGTCCACAACGAGCTCGTCGCCGACGGCAAGGGCAGCGTGCGCGCGCAGGCGACCGGCGTGCGCGAGACGCAGCCGTGCGAGCTCGTGTTCCGCAGTGTCGGCTACCGCGGCCTGCCGTGCCCCGGCCTGCCCTTCGACGATGCGAGCGGCACGGTCCCGAGCGACGGCGGCCGAGTGCTCGGCGAAGACGGGACGCCTCTACCCGGCGTCTACTGCGCCGGCTGGATCAAGCGCGGCCCGACGGGCGTCATCGGGACGAACAAGAAGGATGCCACCGAGACGGTGGACCGGCTGCTCGAAGACGCCGCGACCGGCTCCCTCCAGCGGAGTGACGCGCAGGAGCGCCTCGAAGACGTGCTCGCAGAGCGCGGAGTCCACGTCGTCCTCTACGACGGCTGGGAGGCGATCGACGCGATCGAGCGGGAGCGCGGCTCCGAGCAGGGAAGGCCGCGGGTGAAGCTCGCCAGTTGGGACGAGCTCCTCTCCGCCGCAAAACGAGAGATGATCACCAGCTCGACACACCAACATGGAGAGGAGAGGACCGTGTCCGACTCAGCATCGAGGCAAGGCCAAGACGGCGAGCATCCCGAGGTAGATCGCGCATACGACCAAGGCGAGGGCGGCCAGGTTCCCGAAGACCAAGAGGAGAGTGAGGGGTATCACGGGCCGGATCCCGAGTCGGACGAGGC
>JBKJWA010000206.1:0-11633 GCA_046716705.1 Gaiellaceae bacterium | reverse complement strand
CGCGTCGTGCTCGGTGGAGGACGGTGCGGTTCGTGTCGGCATCGGCTACGTGCAGGGTGTGGGGGAGGCCGATGCCGAGGCGGTAGCCACCGGGCGGCCGTACGAGGATCTGCGCGATCTCGTCCAGCGGGCCGTCGTCGACCGTGACGTCTTCCAGGCGCTCGTCGAGGCGGGTGCATGCGACTGCTTCGGCGAGCCGCGGCGCGTGCTGCTCTGGCAGCTCGGCCTCGTGCCTCGCCAGCAGGTCGCGGGCGGCGGCGCACGCCAGCTCGCGTTGCCGCTGGAGCCGACTGCGGAGACACCGGCCCTGCCCGAGCAGACAGCCTGGGAGAAGATGCTCGCGGACTACCGCGGCACGGGGCTCTCGGTCGGCGTCCATCCGTTCGAGCTCCTGCGTCCCCACCTACCTCCGGAGACCGTCGTCACCGTCGAGTTGCCCGACCTAGCCGACCGCTGCGAGCTGACGGTAGCGGGGATGGCCATCGCGCGCCAGCGTCCCATGACTGCGAACGGCATCGTCTTCATGCTGCTCGAGGACGAGCACGGCCTCGTCAACCTCGTCGTACCGCCGCAGGTCTACGAGCGCCACCGCGCGCTCGTGCGAGGCGAGCCGCTCCTCTCGGCGGAGGGGTGGCTGGAGAGGGTGGGCCGCAACATTAACGTCGTCGTCTCGGAGCTCGAGAGCCTGGGCCCGCTCGCGCGGGAGCTGGCAGGCCTCGCCGAGGTGCGCTCCGCTCTCCCCAAGGCTCACCATTTCGGTCATCGCTGACTTACGCTCTCCGCGTGACCGACGTCAAGATTGCTCGTAGCGGCGACGTCGACGTTGCCTATCGCGTCGTCGGTGACGGTCCCATCGATCTCGTCTACGCCCAGGGGTCGCTCACCCACCTCGAGATCTGCTGGGAGCTGCCGCAGTTCCGGCGCTACTGCGAGCGCATGGCCGAGTTCACGCGCTTGATCCTCTTCGACAAGCGCGGGATGGGCATGTCGGACCGCGTGCCCGGTGCGACGACGCTCGAGGAGCGGATGGACGACATCCGGGCCATCCTGGACGCCGTCGGCAGCGAGCGCGCCGCGGTGATGGGCGAGTCCGAAGGCGGCCCGCTCGCGATGCTGTTCGCCGCGGCACATCCGGAGCGAACGGTGGCGCTGATCCTCCAGGGCGCAGAGGTTCGCGAGCGCAGGGACGAGGAGTGGCCCTGGGGCGAGGCGACGGAGGCCGAGCACGAAGCGTGGATGGCAACCGTGCCCGAGCGCTGGGGGACGGGCACCGGCATCGACAGCATCGCGCCGAGCGTCGCCGGCCAGGAGTGGGCACGCAAGTGGCGTGCACGGGTGGTGACGAATGCATGCACCCCGGCAGCCGCCGAAGCCTTCATGCGTATGGCATTCGAGATCGACGTTCGTCACGTCGCGCCGGTGGTCAACGTGCCGACGTTGATCGTCCACGCCGCCGATGATCGGGTCTGCAGCGTCGAGAACGGGCGGTTCCTTGCGCGAACAATTTCCGGTGCGCGCTACGTCGAGCTTCCCGACATCGATCACGTCCCCTGGTTCAACCCTGAACCGACGGTCGCGGAAATCCGTGAGTTCCTCACGGGAACCCGTGAGGCGGCGACGCCCGACCGTGTCCTCGCGACGGTGCTGTTCACCGACCTTGTCGGCTCGACTGAGCGTGCCGCAGAGCTCGGTGACCGCCGCTGGCGCGATCTCCTCGAACAGCATCACTCCACCGTGCGGCGCGAGCTTGCCCGCTTCGACGGACATGAGCAGGACACCGCAGGCGACGGGTTCTTCTCGACATTCGACGGCCCGGCGCGCGCGATTCGCTGCGCTGCGGCGATCGTCGATGCGCTGCGGCCTCTCGAGCTCGACGTGCGAGCCGGCCTCCATACCGGGGAGGTCGAGCTGCACGACGGAAAGGTGGCGGGGATCGCAGTCAACATCGGGGCACGTGTCGCCGCCCAGGGCGGCCCAGGCGAGGTGCTCGTCTCGAGCACGGTGAAGGACCTCGTGGCGGGCTCGGGCCTCGATTTCGAGGATCGCGGGACGACGAGTCTCAAGGGCATCCCCGGCGAGTGGCGGCTCTTCGCCGTGCGCCCCGACTAGCTGTGCCGACGTTTCCCGTCCTCGAGCATGTTGCGTACCTCAATGCCGGCACGTTCGGGCCGCTGGCGCAGGAGACGATCGACGCCGTGAGCGCGCAGACGGCGCTCGAGCTCGAGCAAGGTCGTGGCGGCAAGGCGTACTTCGACAACCTCATCGACGTTCGGGCACGCGTGCGCGATCTCTTCGCGGGGCTGCTCGGCACGGCTGCCGACCACATCGCCGTCACCGCCTCGACGACGACGGGTTGCCAGATCGTGCTCTCTGGCCTGCGCCTCGAGCCCGACGACGAGATCGTGACGACGGACGAGGAGCACTTCGGCCTGCTCGGGCCGCTGCACGTGTCCGGCGCACGCGTACGAGTGGCGGCGACGCGCGGCCGCACCGCGGACGAGGCGCTCGGGGCCGTGCTCGCAGAGGTGGGGCCCCGGACACGGCTCGTCGCGCTTTCGCACGTGTCATGGGTGACCGGCCACATCCTTCCCGTCGACGCGATCAAGGCGGAGACGGGGCTGCCGCTGCTCGTCGACGGCGCGCAGTCCGTGGGCGCCATCCCGGTCGCGATGGGGGAGACCGACTACTACACCGTCTCCGGTCAGAAGTGGCTCTGCGGTCCCGACGCGACGGGTGCGCTGTACGCCCGCGATCCGGATTCGCTGCGCGTCGCCCTGCCCACGTACTGGTCGCGCGAGGCGCACGAGCCGGACGGAACATTCACCCCGGTCGAGAGCGCACAGCGGTTCGACACCGGCCCGATCCCCGTACCGTCGCTCGCCGGCCTCGAGGTCGCGCTGCGGACAGCGCCGCCGTCGCGCCACGAGGATGCGCGCGTGGTCACGGAGCGCTGCCGCGAACTCCTCGTCGAGCACTTCGAGGTTGTCACTGCGCCGGGCCAGGCGACGCTCGTCACGTTCGCGCCCGAAGGAGACGCGGCGGACGCCGTCGCTCGCCTGTACGCGGCCGGTGTCGTGGTGCGGGACCTCCCGGACGCCGGCTGGGTGCGCGTCTCGTGCGGCTACTGGAACACCGAGGAGGACCTGCAGCGGCTTGTGGCCGCGCTCGCCTAGGTGTCGATGCTCGTTCGGAGCTGGAACGTCTTTCACGGCCGGACGTACCCATCGGGGCGCCGCGCGTACCTCGAGGTGGCGATCAGGCTCGCCACGGAGGACGACCCGGACGTCGTCTGCCTGCAGGAGCTACCTCTCTGGTCGCTCCGACACCTCGAGCAGTGGAGCGGCATGGCCGTCTTCTCGGCCAGAACACGCCATCGGCTGGGTCGGCTGGGCCGGCGGCCGACGGACGTCCACCACGGATTCCTCCGCTCCTTGCTCACGGGCCAGGCGAACGCGATCCTCGTCGCGAAGCAGCGTTCTGTGTCCGACCACCGCCGACGGGTGCTCAGCGGGCGCCGCGTCGACTGGCCACAGGAGCGCCGTGTCGCCCACGGAGTGCGCGTTCGTGACGTGAGCGGGGAGGAGATCGTGATCGTCAATCTCCACCTGTCCCACCTCGGCCAGGGTCACCGCGCGGAGGCAGAGCTCCAGACGACCGTCGCCCTAGCCGAGGAGCTCGCAACTGGCGGTGAGCCGATCGTGCTGGCCGGCGACTTCAACCTCACCTCGGCGTCGGAGGGGTTGCAAGGGCTTGTGGCCGCGGGCTACTCGACGCCCGGTCCGGGAATCGACCACATCCTCGTCAGGGGTGTCGCCTCGACCCCGCTTTCAGCGTGGCCGGTCGACCGGCGCACGGTGGACGGCCGCGTGCTCTCCGATCACGCGCCGGTCGAGCTCTCCGTGGGGTAGTGACTCGGGGGTAGGTCAAGGCGAGCGATGATTCCGTTGTCGCCGCCTTCAGGCACCGGACCTTCGGGATGGCGAGTCGCTATCCATGCGACTCCCCGCTCGGGGTACGCGACCACGGGACATCGCCGCTGTCCGAGCAGCCTAGCTAGGGGCTTTCAGCCCGAGCTCGCCGGCGATCGGCCGGAGCGCCTCGATGACGTTCCTAATGTGCTCGTCGAGCTCGAGGCCGAGCTCCTCGGCGCCGCGGTAGACCTCGTCGCGGTGGACGCCGGCGGCGAACGACGGCTGCTTGAGCTTCTTGCGCACGGACTTCGGCTCGAGCGTGTCGATCCCGTCGGGCCGCACGAACCCGCAGGCGGTCACGAAACCGGAGAGCTCGTCGCAGGCGAAGAGCGTCTTCTTCAGCGGCGTGTCCCGCGGCATCTCCAGGTGCTCCGCGTGGGAGAGCACCGCCTCGATCACGTCCTCCGGATAGCCTTCCTCACGCAGGATCGGCGCTCCGTCCTGCGGGTGCTTGTCGAGCGTCGGATGGATCTCGTAGTCGAAATCGTGGAGCAGGGCGACGACGCGCCAGCGCTCCTCGTCCTCGGCGAAGTGCCGTGCGTACCAGCCGACCGATGCCTCGACCGCGAGTGCGTGCCGGAGCAGCGGCTCGGCCTTCGTGTACCTCGTCAGCGTCTCCCAGGCCTGGTCGCGGGTGCGGCTCATGGGGTGGGTAGGCTACCGTCGCCGTGGAGACCGTCGTCCAAGACGCCTTGAGACAATCGTTCGTGATCGAGGGAGGGCGCTCCCTCTCGGGGAGCGTGCAAGCGGCCGGGAACAAGAACGCCGCGCTGCCGATCCTCGCCGCGACGCTGCTCGCGGGGGAGCCCGTCGAGCTCGGAAACGTCCCGCGGATCCTCGACGTGGACACGATGCTCGCGCTCATTCGCGGTACGGGGGCGGACGCCGACTGGACGGGGCCGAACGAGGTGCGCGTCGACGCGTCCGGCCTCACGACGACGGAGCTCGACGAGGAGCTTTGCAACCAGATCCGCGCGTCCATCCTCCTCGCGGGGCCGCTGCTAGCCCGGTTCGGTACCGCCACGGTGCCGCCACCCGGGGGCGACGTCATCGGCCGCCGTCGCATCGACACGCACATCCACGCGCTCGCCGCTCTCGGCGCCGAGATCGAGACGGGACAGACGTACGAGATGCGGGCGGAGCGCCTCCGCGGCACGACGCTGTTCCTCGACGAGGCCAGCGTCACCGGGACGGAGAACGCGGTCATGGCGTCGGTTCTCGCCGAGGGCGAGACGACGCTCCGGAACGCCGCGTGCGAGCCCCACGTGCAGGACCTCTGCCGCTTCCTCGTGACGCTCGGCGCCGAGATCGACGGCATCGGCTCGAACGTCCTCCGCATTCGGGGCGTCGAGTCGCTCGGCGGTGGCTCGCACCGCATATGCCCCGAGCACATCGAGGTGGCGAGCTTCATCGGCCTCGCCGCGGTGACGGACTCCGCGATCACGATCGAAGGCGCGGAGCCGGACGACCTGCTCGCGATCCTGCCCGCCTTCGAGCGCCTCGGCGTGAAGGTCGAGCCGACCGGAGACTCCGTGCACGTGCCCGCAGGACAAGACCTCGTCATCCAGGACGACCTCGGTGGTCAGATCCCGAAGATCGAGGACGGCATCTGGCCGGCGTTCCCGTCCGACCTCACGTCGATCGCGGTTGTCGTGGCCACCCAGGCGCAAGGGACGATTCTCTTCTTCGAGAAGATGTTCGAGAACCGCCTGTTCTTCGTCGACAAGCTCGTGGGCATGGGCGCCCGCATCATCATCTGCGACCCGCATCGCGTCGTCGTCTCGGGTCCGGCGAAGCTCTACGGCGAGCGGCTGGAGAGCCCGGACATCAGAGCCGGGATGGCGATGCTCATCGCGAGCCTCTGCGCCGAAGGCACGTCGACCATCGGCAACATCGCGCAGATCGACCGGGGCTACGAGCGGATCGACGAGCGGCTGCGCGCGCTCGGTGCGCGGATTGAGCGCGTCGACGCCTGAGCCTGCGGCGTCGGGCCTCCGCGTCCGCGCCGAGATCTCCGATTCGGCGCGGTCGAGCGTCGAGACCGGCATCCCCGTGCTCGACCACCTCGTCGGTCTGACCGCGCGCTATGCGTCGCTCGACCTCGCGCTCGAGGTGGAGCCCGGCGCGGCCGCGGCCGAGGCGACAGCAGCCGGTTGGGCGCTCGGGCAGGCGCTCCTTCCGCATCTGTCGCGGGAGGGAACGCTGGGGTACGGCTCGGCCACCCTGCCCGCGCGCGAGGCGCTGGCGCACGTCGCGCTGGAGGTGTCCGGCGAGCCGCTCGTCGTCTCCAACGTCGACCTCTCCGAGGCGCACGTGGGAGGGCTCGCGGCCGACGTCATCGGCGACTTCCTCGAGAGCTTCGCCGCCGGCGGCGGCCTGACGCTGCATGTCCGGCTGCTCGAAGGGGACAACCCCGAGCACGTGCTCGACGCGATCTTCAAGGCACTCGGCGCCGCGCTGGCGAGCGCGTGCGGACAACCACGCGGAGGGAGCTGACATGGGAAAGACCGTCGTTCGAACGGAGGCAGCACCGGCGCCGTTTCAGGGAGCGCCGTACTCGCAGGCGATCGTGGCCGGCGGGCTCGTGTTCGTCTCCGGCCAAGTGGCGCTCGAGCCGGGTCACACGGAGCTGATGGGCGGGACGATCGGAGAGCAGACGGAGCAGGTCTTCGCAAACCTCCGGGCGATCCTCGAGGCCGCGGGCTCCGGTCTGGACAAGCTCGTGAAGACGACGGTCTACCTCCAGAACCTCGACGACTTCGCCGGCATGAACGACGTCTACACGAAGCACGTCGGCGACCAGCCGCCAGCGCGGGCGACGTTCGAGGTGGCCGCTCTGCCTGCGGGCGCACTCGTCGAGATCGAGGCCATCGCGCTGGCGTAGCCCGGCGCGGAGGCACAATCTCGGTGCTATGCGCGCCGAGACGATCATCGCCACGCACGCGAACACCGACTTCGACGCGTTCGCGTCGATGCTCGCCGTGCGCCGCCTCTATCCGGGGTCGGCCGCGTGCGTCTCCGGCTCGCTCAACCGCAACGTCCGGGAGCTGTGCCGGCTGTACGCGGAGGAGCTGGAGCTCGTCGAGGCGTCGCGGCTCGAGCTCGACGCCGTCCGGCGGCTGATCGTCGTCGAGGCGGTGAACGCGAGCCGCCTTGGCGAGCTGGAGTCCGTCGCCCTCGATCCGGCCGTGGAAAAGGTCGTCTTCGACCATCACGTGGGCGAGTCGCCCGACTGGGCGAGGCCCGACAACGTCGTCCTGTCGGAGGACGGGGCGCTGACGACCACCCTCGTCGGCATCCTCGCGGAACGGGAGATCGCCGTCTCGGCGCTCGAGGCGACGGTCTTCGCACTCGGTATCCACGAGGACACGGGGTCGCTGACCTACCCGTCGGCCACGCAGCGGGACGCGGATGCCCTCTCGTGGTGCCTGCGGCATGGGGCGCGCCAAGAGCTGCTGGCGCGTTATCTGCACACGCCGCTCTCCGAGGGGGAGCGAGCGCTGCTCGACGCGCTCGTCGACGCGCTCGAGACGCACGAGCTGCCGGGGATCACGGCACTCGTCGCGGCGATCTCCTGGCCGAGCTACGTCGAGGGCGTCTCGAACCTCGCGCACAAGATCGTCGACCTCACGGATGCCCGCGCGGTCGTACTGCTCGTCGAGATGGACCGGCGGGTCTTCTGCGTCGTGCGCAGTCGCACGCCGTCCTTCGACGCGGGCGCGGCGGCGGGAGCACTCGGCGGCGGCGGGCACGAGCAGGCCGCGTCGGCGATCTACCGGGGTCCGCTCGAGGACGCGCAGCGGGAGATCCTCGCCGCGCTGCCAGCCGCGGTCTCCGAGCCGCTGCGCGCCCGCGACGTGATGTCGAAGCCGGCTCGCGTCGTCTCGCCGAGCGACACCGTCGCCGACGCGATGGCGCTGTGCCAGCGCTACAACCAGAGCGGCGTGCTCGTGACGGACGGCGACAAGCTCGTCGGCTCTGTGGCGCGGGAGGACCTCGACCGGGCGATCGGGCACGGCCTGTCCCATGCCCCGGTCAAGGGGATCATGAGCGGCCGCGCGCTCGAGGCCGGCGCTGACGCTCCCCTGTCCGAGCTGCAGCAGCTGCTCGCCGACTCGGCGGAGGGCAGGATCGCGATCGTCGACGGGGAAGCGGTCGCCGGCGTGGTCACGAGGAGAGACGTCCTGCGCGCGCTCGACGAGGCGGCGGAGCCTGCCGACGAGACCGGCGAGTCGATCGCGACGGAGCTGCGAGCGCTGCCCCGCCTCGAGCGTGCGTTCGGCGCGATCGCGGCCGCGAGCGAAGGCGTGGAAGGCGTCTACCTCGTCGGCGGCACCGTGCGGGACATCCTCCTGGGCGAGGAGAGCTTCGACGTCGACATCGCCGTCGAGGGCGACGCCATCGCGCTTGCGCGGCGGATCGCGCGGGAGCTCGACGGGCGCACGCGCGAGCATGTGAAGTTCGGCACCGCCGTCGTCCTCTACGGCGCCGGGGAGCGGGTCGACGTCGTCACCGCCCGCACGGAGTTCTACGACGCGCCGGCTGCGCTGCCCGCGGTCGAGCATGCCTCGATCCGCGAGGATCTTTTCCGCCGCGACTTCACGATCAATGCGATGGCAGCGTCCCTCAAGGGCGACGACTTCGGCCGGCTTGTCGATCCGTTCGGCGGGAGGGACGACCTCGCCGCGGGCACGTTGCGTGTGTTGCACAACCTCTCGTTCATCGAAGACCCGACGCGCATCTTCCGGGCCATTCGCTACGAGAACCGGTACGGCTTCCGCATGGACGAGCACACGGTGCGGTTGGCGCGGTCGTGTGTGGAGATGGGCCTCGTCGGCGACCTCTCCTCCGCACGCCTGCGTGACGAGCTGACCGCGCTGCTCGAAGAGGGGGAGGTGGCGCACTCGCTGCCGCGGCTCGCAGAGCTCGGCGCTGCCGGCGCCATTCATCCTCACCTCGCCGCCGACGACGAGGCTGTCGCGCTCTTCGACCGCGGACGGAAGCTTGCACGCGACCTCGACGCCGACGTGCCGGACTGGCGCCTGGGGCTGACTGTCCTCGCCAGGCGCATGCCGGCGGCCGAAGTCACGGACTGGCTCGACCGGCTGAAGCTCCGGAAACGCGACGCCGAACTCGTGGCAGCGGCGGTTACCGTCGCCCCGCGCATCGTCGGCCGGCTGCGCGAGGAGAGGCTGCTCCCGTCGGACATCGTCGCGATGGCGGATCAATACGCGCCCGACGCCCCGCTGTTCGCCCTCGTGCTCGAGGAGCTCGAGCCGATCCGCAGGTACTTCGAGGAGCTGCGGCACGTGCGGCTCGACGTTGCGGGAGCGGAGCTAGCCGCGCTCGGGCTCGGAGAGTCGCCGCGCGTGGGTGAGATCCTCGCGGAGCTCCGCCGGCGGAAGCTCGACGGCGAGCTCGACGGCCGCGATGCCGAGCTGGCCGCGGCGCGCGAGCTGATCGCCGGACGATGACGGAGCTCGTCGAGGCGGGGTATGACGAGATCGCGCACCGCTACCTGCAATGGTCCCTCCTGTCCGACTGGCCGGGACGGCGGCGCTTTCTCGAACATCTCATCGAGGCTCTACCCGACCCAGCAGATGTGCTCGAGCTCGGCTGCGGCGCAGGCCTTCCGGCGACGCGGGCGCTGCTCGACGCGGGGCATCGCGTAACCGCCGTCGACATCTCCGCGAGCCAGCTCGAGCTCGCTCGCCGGAACGTGCCCGAGGCGGGGCTCGTCAAGGCGGACATGGCCGAGCTCAACCTGCCGGCAGCGAGCTTCGACGCGGTCTGCGCGTTCTATTCGCTGACGCATGTGCCACGAGAGCTGCACGAGGGGCTCCTACGGCGAATCGCCTCGTGGTTGAGGCCTGGGGGCCTCGTCGTCGCGTCATTCGGTGAGACCGACAATCCAGCGGAGATCGACGACGACTGGCTCGGCGCACCGATGTACTTCAGCCACTTCGCTGCCGACGCGAGCATCGCCCTCCTGGAGCGCGCAGGATTCGAGATCGTCCGGCAGGACTTCATCCGTCAGGTGGAGCACGGCGTGGAGGGAGGCTTCCTGTGGGTGCTGGCGCGGTCGAGCTGATCCGCTGGGACGCGCCCGGGCCGTACGAGGTGGCCTTCTCGACGAGAACCGGCGGCCTGAGCGACGGCGCCTACGCGTCGCTGAACCTCGGCTTGCTCAGCGGCGACGCTCGAGAGCTCGTGCAGGAGAACCGGGGACGGCTCTACGCAGCCGCCGGCGTCCACCCCGAGCGCGTGAGCTGGCCGCGGCAGGTGCATGGTGCGGCGGTCGTGCGCGCCGGGTCGCGCGGCGACGAGGCAGACGCGGTGTGGACGGAGGAGGCCGGCGAGGCTGTGATGGTCGTCACCGCGGATTGCGTGCCGGTCGCTCTGGCGCGCGTCGGCGGACGGCCGGGCGTGGCGGTGGCGCACGTGGGGTGGCGCGGCCTGCTGGCGGGCGTCGTGCCCGCAGCAGTCGACGCGCTCGGGGGCAGGCTCGTTTCGGCCGCCATCGGACCGGGCATCGGTCCGTGCTGCTACGACGTGGGGGAGGACGTTGCCCGCCCGGTGCGCGCCGCGTTCGGCTCGGGTCTCGTCCGCGAAGGCCGCCTCGACCTGCCGGGCGCGGTGGAGCGAGCGCTCCGTAACGCCGGTTGCGTGCGCGTGGACCGGCTCGATGAGTGCACGGCCTGCCACCCCGAGCGGTACTTCTCCCACCGCCACGACGCAGGGCTGACGGGAAGGCAGGGGGCGATTGCCACCATCGGCTGACGCGATGCGAGCTCGCTACGAGCGGCTCGTCGAGGAGGTCGGACCCGGCGTAACCGTGGTGGCCGCGACGAAGTATGTGTCGGCCGACGCGATGGCGGCCCTCGCCGAGGCCGGCGTCACGGTCGTCGGGGAGAACAGGGCTCAGGACCTCGAGGCGAAGCACGCCGCCTCCGGGAGCGCCTTTCGCTGGCACTTCATCGGCCACCTCCAGAGCAGGAAGGCGCAGACCGTCAGCGCTCTCTGCGAGCTCTGCCATTCGCTCGACTCGCTGTCGGCCGCGCGCCGCCTCGACATTCCGACTCTCGTCCAGGTCAACCTCGCCGGCGAGAAGTCGAAGTCCGGCGTGGCCCCGGACGAGCTCGACGCGTTTCTCGCCGAGTGCCCCGCCGAGGTGATCGGGTTGTCCACCATGCCACCGCTCGCCGGCGACCCGGAGGCGTCGAGACCGTTCTTTCGCCGGTTGCGGGAACTGGCGGAGGCGCGCGGCCTCTCGCAGCTGTCGATGGGTACGACACAGGACTACCGGGTCGCCGTGGACGAGGGCGCAACGCTCGTACGCGTGGGCGCGGCCCTTTTCCAGAGCTAGAATCGGCCTGTGAGCCTCGGCGACGTCTGGCATCGCACGCTCGTGTACTTCGGCATCGCCGAGGAGTACGGCGACGACGGCTGGGACGAGGAGTATCTGTCAGAGGACGGGCCGCCGCCCCCCGTGGAGCAGTCGTACACGGACCGGGCGAGCACGAACGTGCGACGACTGCCGCGGCGGCGCGATGCCGAGTACGACTACGACGACTGGACGTCCGGGTCGGCGGGCGCGGCGGCCGAGGTCGTGCCACGGCACGGTCGCCCGCAGGCGGTGCCTCCCGCCGACGGCGGCCTCGC
>JBKJWA010000205.1:0-3948 GCA_046716705.1 Gaiellaceae bacterium | reverse complement strand
CTCGAGGCGCTCTCGAAATAGCCTCCCGTGCGTCGCCGCGCGCAGTCGAAGTCGGCTTCTGGCTAGTCCGCAGCGGCCTCGCTGAACCGGTCGAGAACCTTCGGCCAGCCGGAGTCGTACGACCCGCGCGCTTCGGCGCCGCCGTCCTCGTACCGCTCCCATCCGCGGTGCTCGAGCTCGACCCTCGTGGCGTCGCCGTCCTGCGTGAAGCGCACCTTCACTTCGGTGGGCGGCACTGCGGAGTTCACCCTCCACTCCAGCACGACTCGGTGGGGCGGTTCGTAGACGAGGATCGTCGCCCAGTCGTGCTCAGCGCCGTCCGGCGCCCGCTCGTACATGCGCCCGCCCGAGCGCTGCTCGAACACCGGGGTCGTGCTCTCACCGGTGATCGAGTGGGTCTCCACGGGCCACCAGGTCGCGATGCCCTCGGTGAACGTCCGGAACGCGCTCTCGACGTTGCAATCCACCGAGATCTGCTTGCGGATGGGCTCGATTGCCGTCTGGTTCGTCATGGTTTCCTCCCATCGTTACGGGCCGCGGCCTCCGCGAACTGCGCGAGAGCCACCGACCAGAAGTTGTCGAGATACGAGCGGAGAGCATCCAGGCCGCCCGGCTCGAGCCGGTAGACGCGGAACGTTCCTTGCCGCTGCTCGCTGACGAGGCCCGCCCGCTTCAGCACGCCGAGATGCTGGGAGACGGCCGGTCGCGTAACGGGCAGACCGCCGGCGATGTCCTTGACGGCCATTGGGCCACCGCGAAGCCGCTCGAGGATCGCCCGCCGGGTCGGGTCGGCGAGCGCCTCGAGTGCGAGCGACGAGTTGGTTGCGTTAGCCGCCACTTACGTAAGTGTACGCTTACGTATTGCGCGCGTCAAGCCGGCTCAGACGAGTGCAGCGCCTTCGAGCTGGAGCAGCGTCTGCTTGCGCTCGAGGCCTCCGGCGTAGCCGACGAGGCTGCCAGAGGCACCGATCACGCGGTGACACGGGACTATGATCGGCACGGGATTCCTGTTGAGAGCGCCACCGACGGCGCGCGCGGCCCGCGGCTTGCCGATGCGGTTCGCGAGCGCGCCGTACGTCGTCACTTCGCCGTACGGGACGCGCACGAGCTCGTCCAGCACGTGCCGCTGGAACTCGGGCACCGCCGCGAGATCGACGTCAACGTCGAAGGTCGTCCGCTCTCCGGAGAAGTACTCGTCGAGCTCCCGCCGCACCGGCGTCAGCCGCCGCGGGACACGCAGCAGCCGCGCGCCGACCTGCCGCTGGAGGCGGTCGAGCGTCTCCTCGGCGCCGAACTCGATCCAGCACACACCCCGGTCTGTGACGGCGACGAGCAGCTCGCCCACGGGCGAGTCGGTCACGTCATAGGCTGCGTCGAGCAGTCCGGCCGCCGAGGCAGCGTCGCGGAAGCGTTCATTGAGGTTGGCGGGAACGGTCATGTCAGCTCCTTTCGCAAACGACGAACGCCGGCCGAGGCCGCCTGCCTCGCGGCGGTCGCATTCGAGCCCAGCACGGCGCCGATCTGGTCGTAGTCGAGGTCGTAGCCGTAGCGGAGGACGACCGCGGCTCGCTCCGTCGGCGGCAGCTCGCCGGCGAGGTGCTCGAGCTCCGAGTGAGGCGGGCGGCCGTCCCAGGTTTCGCCCTCGCCCAGCTTCTCTGTCGAGCGGCTGCGCCGGTGCGCGTCGATGACCACGCGCTCCGCGATCGTCGTCACCCAGGCGCCGAGCTGCTCGGCGTGCTGCAGGCCGTCATAGGCCCGGAGCGCGCGCAGGAACGTCTCCTGGAAGGCATCCTCTGCCTGCTGGCGCCCCATGCGACGGACGAGCAGCCCGTAGACACGGTCACGGTTCGCCGCATAGAACTCCTCGAAGGGCGGAATGCGCACGAGGGCCATCATGTGCTCTAACGCAGCGGCGCGTCGAAGTGTGAGACTCGGCCCATGAACGTCGCCGTTGTCGGTCACGTCGAGTGGGTGGACTTCCTCCACGTCGAGCGCACGCCGCAGGCGGGGGAGATCATCCAGGCGACCGACGCGTGGCAGGCAGCGGCCGGGGGTGGGGCGGACGCGGCGGTGCAGCTGCGCAAGCTCGCAGGAAGCGCGACGCTCTTCACCGCGCTCGGTGACGACCCGCTCGGGCGGCGGGCGTTCGAGGAGCTGAGCGCGCGAGACGTACGCGTAGAGGCCGCCTGGCGCGACGATTCCCAGCGCCGGGCTGTCTGCTTCCTGGACGAAGGCGGCGAGCGGACGATCGCTCTGCTCGGCCCGAAGCTCGTTCCGCGAGCGGCTGATCTGTTGCCGTGGGGCGACCTCGAGGATGTCGACGGCGTGTACTTCACGGGCGGCGACGCGGGCGCCGTCCGCCTGGCCCGTCGCGCAAAGGTCCTCGTCGCGTCGGCCAGGGAGCTGCCCGTGCTGCGTGAAGCCGGCGTCGAGCTCGACGTCCTCCTGGGCAGCGCGGCCGATCCGGCGGAACGCTACGACGGCGAGCTTCAGCCCGCGCCTCGGTATGTCGTGCGCACGGAAGGCGCCCGCGGTGGAACCGTCGAGCCCGGGGGCCGGTTCGCGCCGGGGGAGGTGCGCGGCGCGGTGGTCGACGCCTACGGCGCCGGCGATGCATTCGCGGCCTGCCTCACATATGGCATGGCGAGCGGCATGCCGATCGAGCATGCGTTGGAGCTCGGATCGCGCTGCGGTGCGGCCGCGCTTGCCGGCCGTGGCCCATTCGAGGGGCAATTGACGCGCTCGTAAAGTTGCGCTGCGGCCTACTGTGGTCTAAAGTGGGGCGAAGTGGACCAACGATGAACGGCGGGATTCGATGTTCCTCGGCGAGCACGAGCACACGCTCGATGAAAAGGGCCGGCTTACGCTTCCGGCGAAGTTCCGAGACTCCTTCCCGGAGGGTCTCGTGCTGAGCCGCGGGCTCGACGGCTGCGTGAACGCGTACGCGAAGGCCGACTGGGCCGCGTTGGCAGCGCGCCTGACCGCGCTCGGCTCGCTCAGCCGTGACGAGCGGATGATCCAGCGACACTTCTTCTCCGGCGCGGCCGAGGTCACGCCCGACAAGCAGGGGCGTGTGATGATCCCCGCGGCGCTCGCAAGCCACGCCGGGCTCGAGCGCGACGTCGTCGTGGCCGGCGTCCACGACCATCTCGAGATCTGGGACCGCGCGGCATGGCGCGCCCAGATCGCAGACGTCGAAGGGAGGGCGGAGGATGTTGCCGAACGCCTTGCGGCCAAGCGCGACTGATCACGTTCCCGTACTTGCCGACGAGGTGCGGCGGCTGCTCGACGTGGAGCCTGGACAGGCCGTCGTCGACGCGACGTTCGGCGCCGGCGGCCACGCCGAGCTGCTCGCCCTCGACCTGAGCGGCAAGGGCCGCTTCATCGCCGTCGACCGCGATCCGTCGGCACGGGCGTACTTCGAGCGCTTCCGCAAGCGCGCCGGCGTCCAGGCGCGGTTCCTGCGCGGTGAGTTCGCCACAGTCCTCGAACAGTTGGCGACGAACGACGTACGCGTGGACGCCATCCTGCTCGACCTCGGGGTCTCGAGCATGCAGCTGGATCGGCCCGAGCGCGGTTTCTCGTACGCGGTCGACGCGCCGCTCGACATGCGAATGGATCCCTCGGCCGAGGAGACCGCCGCCGACATCGTCAACGACGCACCCGAGCGCGAGCTGCAGGAGATCTTCCGCCGCTACGGCGAGGAGCGCTATGCCCGGCAGATCGCGCGCGCGATCGGGCGCCGCCGGCGGCGCGAGCCGTTCCAGCGGACGGGGGAGCTCGTCGACACGATCAAGACCGCCATCCCGACGCCTGCTCGCTTCGGCGAGGGGCATCCGGCCAGGCGCGTCTTCCAGGCTCTGCGGATCGCCGTCAACGACGAGCTCGGGCAGCTCGAGGAGGCGCTCCCCGCCGCCGTCGAGCTCCTGCGACCGCAGGGGCGTATCG
>JBKJWA010000204.1:0-4164 GCA_046716705.1 Gaiellaceae bacterium | reverse complement strand
CCCGTCTCCTCGAGCAGCGACACGAGCCGCGGCAGGACGAAGAAGAGCAGCACGAGAATGGCCGCGCCGCCCGCGGTGCACATGATCGCCGGATAGAGCAGCGCGGACATGAGCCGCGCGCGCAATGCATGCTCACGCTCGAGCTGGTCCGCGAGCAGCGTGAGCGACTCGGCAAGATGACCGCCGCGCTCCCCGGCTCGCGCCATGCCCACCGCGAGCGGTGGAAAAAGTCGCGGATGCTTGGCCATCGCGTCGGCGAGGGGAGAACCGCCACGAACGCGCGTCCGCACCTGTACGATCGCGGCCGCGAGATCGTCCCGCCCGGCCACGCGCGCCACGGTTCCGAGCGCGCGGTCGAGCGGAAAGTCGCCCGCGACGAGCGCGGCGAGGTAGCGGAACGCCTCGGCGACGCTGCCGCGGCGACTCGCATAGCGGGAGCGCCCCGCGCGTGGCGCGTCAGCCTCCGCCTGTCGAAGCTCGAGGGGAAACAGTCCGCGACCCGACAGCGCGCGCTCGAGCGCCGCCGCCGAGGCCGCGTCCTCGATCCCCTGCACCTGGCGGCCGTCGGCGGTCGCGACCCGGTAGGCGAAGCGCGTCATGCGACTACTCCCAGCTCCGGATGTCGGCATCTTCCCGCTCGCCGCCCTCACGTCCGTCGCGGCCGAGGCTCATCAGGTCGTAGCTCCACGGATTCGCGACGCCGGGGCTCCGGTAGACGTACGGCCTACCCCACGGATCAAGTGGCACTTCCTTGCGTAGATACGGACCGCGCCAGTTCCTCGGCCGCGGCTCAGCGAGCGGCTCCCGGCGCAGCGACTCGAGCCCCTGCCCCTCGGCCGGGTACACGTCGTTGTCGAGGCGGTACGCGTCCAGCGCGCTGCCAAGGAGCTCGATCTGCGAACGGGCCGTCCCGACCTTGGACGAGCCGATGTGCCGGAAGACATCCGGCGCGACGAGCGCCGCGAGCAGACCGATGACGACGATCACGACGAGGAGCTCGATGAGCGTGAAGCCGCGGCGCATCGCCGCACGACGTCGGACGCGACTGATGGCAGTCACGCGACGCGCACCACTTCCTCGGGCGTCGTCACCCCGGCGGCGACCTGCCGCCATCCGTCGGCGCGCAGCGGCCGCATCCCCTTCTCGATTGCGAGCCGTCGAAGCGCATCCGATCCGCGGCGGCGCAACACCTCGGCGCGCAGGTCATCGTCCACGGTGAGCAGCTCGTAGATCCCGCTGCGGCCGCGGTAGCCGGTGCCGCGGCAGTGCGCGCACCCACGGCCGCGCGACACCGACCGCAGTTCCACGCCGTCCGCCGCCATCGCGTGCAGGAATGCGTCGCTCACCGGCGTCGGCTCGGCGCACTGCTCGCAGATGCGACGCACGAGCCGTTGGGCGAGTACTGCTTCCACCGTGCTCGCGACGAGGTAGTCCGCGATCGAGAGGTCGAGGAGTCGCGTCAGCGCCGAGGGCGCGTCGTTGGTGTGCAGCGTGGAGAGCACGAGGTGCCCGGTAAGCGCCGCCTGAACGCAGATCTCCGCGGTCTCCGGGTCGCGCATCTCGCCAACGAGCAGCACGTCGGGGTCCTGGCGCAGGATCGACCGCAGCGCGCGGGCGAAGGTGAGTCCGACCGCGGCCCGCACCGGCACCTGCGCAACGCCGGCGAGCTCGTACTCCACCGGGTCCTCCACCGACACGATCTTCTCGCGGCCGGTGCGCACGCGGTCGAGCAAGGCGTACAACGTCGTCGTCTTGCCGCTGCCCGTCGGGCCGGTGGCGAGCAGCATGCCGTGCGGACGGGCCGCGAGCTGGAGGAGCAACGCGAGCGTGTCCGGCGCCAAGCCGAGCGACGCCAGCTCGATGCGTGCGCCGCGCGCGTCGAGGATACGCAGGACAATGCTCTCGCCGTGCAGCGTCGGCAGCGTACTCACGCGCACGTCGAGCTCCCGGCCCTCGACGCGAAGCCGCACGCGGCCATCTTGCGGCATGCGGCGCTCGGCGATGTCCAGCTCGGCCATGATCTTGAGCCGGCTGACGACGGCGGCACGCAGGTGTGCGGGCGGCGACGGCGCATCGAGGAGGACGCCGTCGACGCGATACCGAACGTGGAGTCCACCGCCCTCCGTCTCGAGGTGGACGTCGCTCGCCCGAGCCTGGAGCGCCTCGGACAGCAGCAGGTTCACGAGCCGGATGACCGGTGGCTGGTTCGCCAGCCCCTCGAGCTCGTGCGCCACGGCGCCATCATCTGCCGCCCCGGTGATGTCGGACGACGGCGCGTCCTCGAGGCCCGCGATCAGCTCCGCCGCCGTGCGCTCGGCGGGCGCGTACGCCGTGCGCACCGCCGCGACGAGATCATCCGCCGGCATGTCGCGCAGGTCGAGCGATGCGCCGAACAGCTCCGCGAGCTCCGACAGCGCCTGCGGGTCCGGCTGTCCCGCATGCGCGACGACGACTCGCCCTCCCTCGTACACCAGAGGAAGCAGCATGTGCTCCTCCAGGTACTCGGCAGTGAGCGAGTCGCTGAGCCGTACCGGTAGGACCGGGGAGGAGACGGTCACCCCGCTTTCTCCACTCCGGTTGCACGAAGAATGATCGGCTGCCGGTCGCGCAGGCCGACGCCGAGGGATGGGATCTCGATCGACATGAAGTAAACTCCCGTCGACGGAATGCGGACTGCCGCCTCGTAAAGACCGTCCTCGCCCGGGCGCAACGACGCACCCGTAGTCCATCCGCCCGGCGACGTGATGCTGACGCGCGCATCCTTCAGTTCCTTCCACAGCTCGCGCGTCACCGGATTCGACAGCTTGACGCGCAGCACATTCTCACCGACGGTGAGCTGGCGGCTCGTCGCTGCCGGCTCGACCTCAAGCAGGGCCTGCTTGGCGCCGAGCCTCGGGTTGGCGACAACGGGGAAGGAGAAGCAGGTGATGACGCGTGGCTCCGGGAGCATGAAGATGAAGTCGTAGTCACCGCGCCGGTTGAGCCTGACCGTCGCCGTGTAAATGCCCGGCGCGGTCTCATGCAGGTCCTTGCCGACGACCATGATCGCCTTCGGCTCGTAGCCGTATGTCGTCAATCCACCACTCGGGATCGGCATCCCCTCCATGTAGTGGAAGTAGTAAATCATCCGCTCCTTGGCGTTCATCACGTAGACGGCGTCCGGCATGTCGGGCGCGGTCACGACTGTCGGCGCCGGCGCGCTCGGGCCCGCGGCCCCGAGTGGCTTGCTGCCGACCGGGAACCGATCGAGCTTCCCGATGCCGCCGGCGGCCGGATCGTTGAGGGGGATCATCGAGATCTCGTGGCTGCCCGCAGCGCGCACGTAGGCGAAGGACCCGCTGAAGGCCACCTCGTCGGGGCCGGCCGGCACTTCGATTGTGCGAATCACCTCGCGCTTCGTCGCGTCCACGATGTGGACGAGGTTCTCGCGCGGGTTGACGATGAATCCGAGGCGCCGCGCCTCGGCGCCGGCCGCGCCGTGGCTGCCATGCCCGCCCGCGATCGCCGGCGGGAAGCGCATTGAGCGGAGCCCCGCCTTCGCCGTGATGCGCGTCTGGATCGCGCCCGAGCGCGGATCGAGTACGACGATCGTGCCGTCCGCCTCGTGCACGACGTACATCGCATTTCCGGCCGCCGACCAGGCGGCATCCACCGGATCGTGTCCGGTCGCGACCTCCTTCACGATGGCGAGCGTCTTCCCGTCGATCAGTGACACCGTCCCCGCAGCGCGGTTCGTCAGCACCACCGACGCGCCATCGTCGCTGAAGGCGAGCGTGTGCGGCCCGCGGCTGGTGAGGAGGCGCGCGACGACGCTGTCGGTCTTCGTGTCGATCACCGTCACGCCGCCGGGTCCCTTGGTGCTGTCGGTTACCTCGTTGACCACCCAGACGTAGCGGCCGCCTGGCTGCGCGCTGATGCGGGTGGGTCGCGCGCCGACATCCACGTTCCGCAACACCTTCCAGTTGTCCGTGTTCACGACTGCGACGCGACCGACGGACGGCATCGTCACGTAGAGACGGCGCTCGTCGATGCTCAGCGCCCAACTCTCACCGACACTGAGCAGCGGTACCGTGGTGTAGAGCTTCGTACGCCCGAACCCGAGGAAGGGGTCGAGCACCGCGATGCTCGCACCCTTGTTCAGGGAGAGCACGAAGTAGCTGTTGA
>JBKJWA010000203.1:0-3562 GCA_046716705.1 Gaiellaceae bacterium | reverse complement strand
CCGCGCCCCCCCCCTCCCCCCCCCCACGCCCGCCCCCGCCCCGCCCCCCCCCCCCCCCCACACCGCTGTGCCCGAAACTCGTTCGACGGTGACCCACAAACGGTCATAAAGGTCGCCGGAGTGCCTGCCGATAGGGGAGGAAGCGATCCCCTAGGAAGGACAGGCGAATGACGTATCGAGCTCGCAACATCCTCATCGCGGTCGGACTGGCAGTCGCCGCCGCGCTGCTTACCGTCTTCTATGTCTCGAACTACAAGAGCAGCGTGCGCTCGGCGTCGGAGACCGTCACCGTGCTCGTCGCCAAGGCGGACATCCCGCAGGGGATGCTCGGCTCGCAGGTCGTGGCGTCGAAGCTGCTGACGACGCAAGAGATCCCGCGCAAAGCGATCGCCAACGGCACGATCTCGAAGCCCGAGGACATCCAGGGTCTCATCGTGACGCAGCCGATCTACATCGGCGAGCAGGTTACGGCGCGCCGCTTCGGCCCGCTCGAGGCCGCCGGCGTCCGCGATCAGCTCCGTGGCACGTACCGCGTGATGCAGATCAAGGGCAACGACGCGCAGCTCCTCTCAGGCGTCCTGCGCCCGGGCGACCACATCGACTTCGTCGCGAGTATCAGGTTCCCCAACGAGCAGAGTTCCAAGCACTTCGCGAAGGTCGTGCTCGGCGACATCCTCGTCCTCCGCACATCGGGCGAGGACGACACGCAGGCGTCGGTCGTCGACCCGACGGGTGGCGACGGCTGGGTCATGCTCCGGCTCACGGACTCGCAGGCGCAGAAGCTCTACTTCGCCTACGCGAACAGCGACTGGTGGCTCACGCTGCGCCCCGGCCTGAATGACGCGTCGAGCCGCCCCGAGGCGCTCATCTCAGACGCCGTGAGCATCCTCGGCGAGGGCCTCATTCGCTCCGGCGCCAAGTCACGCATCAGCGGGACAGGAGACTGAGATGACCGAGAACGGCAAAGAGAAGCTCCGCCTCTACGTCACGGGGTCCTGCGACGGTCTCGCAGAGGTCGTCCAGGCGCTCCAGGCTCACGACGAGCTCGAGCTCGTCGGCTCGGCCGAGATGATCCAGGAGGCCGCCTCGGCGCTCGCCGGTGGCCACCTGGACGCGATCATCCACGCGACTCGCGGGCCGGCGTATCCCGCCGGAGAGATGGCGACGATGCGTGAGTACACGAGGGCGCCGGTCATCCTCCTCGCGTCCGGTGACTGCTCCGGCCTGCTCGAGGAGGCGCTCGAGGACGGCGTCGCCGACCTCGTCCCGCTTCCGCAGCTGACGGAGAACATCGTCTTCGCCATCCGCAAGACCTGTCACCACGGCCGCCGTGCGCAGTCCGGAGAAGGCCACAGCGGCCGCGTGATCACGGTCTTCTCGCCGAAGGGCGGCGTGGGCAAGACCGTCGTCTCCACGAACCTCGCGGCAACGTTCTGCAAGGGAATGGGGAAGAGCACGCTCCTCGTCGACCTCGACCTCCAGTTCGGAGACGCCGCGATCATGCTCGGGCTCCAGCCGGACAAGACGATCTACGACCTCGTGGTCGCGCCGGGGGAGCTCGACTCGGAGAAGCTCGCCGGGTACACCCTCCAGCACCCGTGCGGCCTCGACGTGCTGCCGGCGCCGCTTCAGCCGGAGGACGCCGAGCTCGTGACCGAAGGCAAGCTCGCCCGTCTGCTCGAGGTGGCGCGGGGCTCGTACGATGCGATCGTCGTCGACACGTCGCCGTTCTTCCACGGGCCGATGCTGGCGACGCTCGACCGGACGGACGACCTGCTCCTGCTCTGCGGGCTCGACGTGCCGACGATCAAGAATGTCCGCCTCAGCCTCCAGACGCTCGAGCTGCTGTCGTTTCCGAGCGAGCGTGTGGGCGTCGTGCTCAACCGCGCGAACACGAACGTCGGCATCCAGCGCTCCGAGGTGGAGCGCGCGCTCGAGACGAAGATCCGGGCCGACCTCCCGTCCGACCGCGCCGTGCCGCTGGGCGTGAACCGTGGCAAGCCGGTTGTGCTCAACGACCCGGGTGCAGACTTCTCGAAGGCGATCGCCCATCTCGCACGGAGCCTGATGGTCGAGGCCGGCGGGAAGTCGAAGAAGAAGGACGCCGGCCGGAAGAGCCTTCTCTCCCGGATGCGGAGCTAGTCGTGGGCCTCCACGATCGCATCAACGGCCCTGTCCTCGTCACGCAGGACGCGGCGGCCGAGTCGACGACGCTGTCGTCTCGCGAACCGCAGAACGGCGGCGGGAGGCCTCGCCAGTCCGATCCGTACGCGGAGCTCAAGACCCGCGTGCACCACGCGTGCATCGCGCAGCTCGGCCCCGAGCTGTTCGCCACCGAGTCGCCGCAGGATCTCGAAGAGCGGGTCATGCGGACGGTCATGGAGCAGCTCGCTCTCGACCGGACGCCACTGACGCGCGAGGAGCGCCGCCAGATCGTCGCCGACATCGCCGACGACATTCTTGGCTACGGGCCCCTCGAGCCGTTCCTCCGAGACGACTCCGTGACGGAGATCATGGTCAACGGCTCCGACAAGGTGTACATCGAGCGCGCGGGCAAGATCGAGTCGACGGACGCGGCGTTCGTCGACGACGCGCATCTGATGCGCATCATCGACAAGATCGTCTCGCAGATCGGCCGTCGCGTCGACGAGTCGTCGCCGATGGTGGACGCCCGCCTCCCTGACGGCAGCCGTGTGAACGCGATCATCCCGCCGCTGGCGCTGCGCGGGCCGACGCTCACCATCCGAAAGTTCTCGCGCGACCCGTACACGATGGACGATCTCATCGAGTTCGGCTCCATCACGAGCCGTGCGGCGCACTTTCTCGCCGCGTCCGTAAAGGGGAAGCTCAACATCCTCATCTCCGGAGGTACCGGTACCGGCAAGACGACGCTCCTGAACGCCATGTCCGCCTATGTGCCCGGTGACGAGCGCATCGTCACGATCGAGGACGCTGCCGAGCTCCAGCTCCAGCAGGACCACGTGATCACGCTCGAGTCGCGCCCGGCGAACATCGAGGGCACCGGCGAGATCCGGGTCCGCGAGCTCCTGCGCAACTCCCTGCGTATGCGCCCCGACCGCATCATCGTGGGTGAGGTCCGAGGCTCCGAGACGGTCGACATGCTCCAGGCGATGAACACGGGCCACGAAGGCTCGCTGACCACGGTCCACGCCAACTCCCCG
Organism: Gaiellaceae bacterium; assembly: GCA_046716705.1. Lineage (GTDB taxonomy): Bacteria > Actinomycetota > Thermoleophilia > Gaiellales > Gaiellaceae > PALSA-612. The sequence continues at coordinate 380 of JBKJWA010000203.1, read as the reverse complement.
CGCGACTCGCTAGCACGGCTCGAGACGCTCGTGCTCACCGCCGGCGTCGAGCTCCCGCTCCGCGCCATCCGCGAGCAGATCTCGAGCGCGTTCGACCTGCGCGTGCAGATCACGCGCCTCGTCGACGGCTCGCGCCGTATTACGAACATCACCGAGGTGCTGCGGATGGAGTCGGACGTCGTGACGCTTCAGGACATCTTCGCAGCGAAGCCCCCGGACGAGGAGACGGCGCAGGCACAGCACGCGATGCGGCTGCTCGGCGGGCTGAACTGCTCCGGGCTCAAGCCCCACTTCCTCGAGAAGATGGCGGCGAACGGCGTCAGCCTGCCGGCGACGTTCTTCGAGACAGAGGACGACTCGGGCCTCGGCCTGCGCTCGAG
>JBKJWA010000202.1:0-3587 GCA_046716705.1 Gaiellaceae bacterium | reverse complement strand
TCTCCGGCCTTGCGGTGGACGCGGTCGAGGACGTTGCCGGAGAGCTGCTCGTCGTGATCGTGCTCGCCTCCGCTCGCGCCGGCGTGGATCGACTCGAGATCGCCGCCTTCGGTCGCCTCCTCCACCCGCCGCGCGAGGCACGCGCCCGGCTCCATCGCGGCCTCGACGTCGACCACGGCCTCGAGCGGCTCGTAGTCGACGAAGACCGCCTCTGCGCCGTCCTGAGCCGCGGCTTCGGTCTCGGCGATCACCATGGCCACGGGTTGGCCCGCAAAGATCACCTCCTGTCGGGCGAGCGGCTCGGCCGTGCGGTCGGTGCCCTGCGTCGCCGTCGGCAGGTCGGCTGCCGTGAGCACTGCGACGACCCCGGAGATCTCGAGCGCGTCGGCCCCGTTGACCCGCTCGATGAGCGCGTGCGCCTCGGTGGCGAGCACGAGGCGGGCGTGCAGGAGGCCGTGAACGTGGCCGTCGGCGGCATAGCGCGTCTGGCCCGTCACCTTCTCGGGCGCGTCGACCCGGGGGCGGGCGACGCCGATCACGTCGGTCACTTCGCATCCTCCTTTGCTCGCTCCGCGGCGAGTGCCGTCGCGCGATCGATCAGCGTGCTCGCGAGCCTGCGGCGGTACTCGACAGGCGCGAAGCGATCACCGTACAGCTCGGCGTTGTCGAGCCCCCCGTCGAGCAGGAAGGGCGCCGCCGCGACTCCCGTGACCGCAACGCGCTTCGTGCCGTCCGCGCCGACGAGCGCTGCCGCGCCTGCAAGCGCGAATCCGGACGCGGGATGCTCCATCGCCACGTAGGCCGACCCGGAGCCCTTGCCCGGGACCGGGATCACCACCTCGGTGATGAGCTCGCCCTCGGCGAGCGTGGTCATGAAGGGCCCGACCGCCAGTTCGGCGGCGTCGATCGTTCGCTCGCCGGCCTTCGAGCGCACTGTGAGCCTCGCGCCGAGCGCGATCGTCACCGCGGGCATGTCAGCCGCCGGGTCGGCATGGGCGAGCCCGCCGCCGATCGTCCCGAGGTTCCGAACCTGGAGATCGCCGATGCCGGCGGCGCAGTCGGCGAGCGCCCGAAGCGCTGGCCGCGTGCCGCTTCGCTCGAGCTCGTTCCACGTTGTCATGGCGCCGATCACGAGGTCTCCGTTCCGCTCCTCGATCCCATCGAGCCCGAGACCTCCGATGTCGACCACGACCGAGGGTCGCGCGATTCGGAGCTTCATCGCAGGCAGCAGCGACTGGCCGCCCGCGAGGACCTTCACGTCTGGTTGCGCCAGCGCTTGGAGCGCTTCCTCCACGGAGCCCGCGCGGACGTACTCGACGGTCGCCGGGATCATGAGGCTGCGGCTCGCACCGAGTCGACGATCGAGTCGTAGCCCGTGCAGCGGCAAAGGTTCCCGCGCAGCGCGTGCCGGATCGTCTCCTCGTCAGGCTGCCCGTCGCGCGAGAGCAGGTCGATCGTCGTGAGGATCATGCCGGGAGTGCAGAAGCCGCACTGGAGCCCGTGGTGCTCGACGAACGCGCTCTGCACCGGGTGGAGCTCGCCGTCCGTCGCCAGCCCCTCGATCGTCGTCACCTCCCGGCCGGGGGCCTGCAGCGCGAGCATCGAGCAGCTCTTCACCGCGCGGCCGTCGACGAGGACGGTGCACGCGCCGCACTGGCTCGTGTCGCAGCCGATGTGCGTTCCCGTCAGGCCCAGCCCGTCGCGCAACGCGTGGACGAGCAGCGTTCGCCCCTCTACCTCGACTGAGCGCTGCTTCCCGTTGACGCTGAGCGTGACTTCAGGCACCCGGCGTGACCGCGACGATGTCGGCGACGTGGAGCAGGCGGAACGTGAGGCGCGTCGTGTCGATGCGCTGACGGTCGTCCTCGATGTCCGGGAGCGTGCTCCAGAGATCCTTCGCGCAGGCGATGAGCTCACGGATCTGCTCGAGCTCCTCCGTCTTCGCTGCCCCATTGCGCTCCTCGCACGCGTTGAGGGCGAGCCCGAGGACGCCGAACGTATCCGGCTGGCGCATCCAGAGCAGCGGCGTCGCCATCGAGAGGTAGCCGTGGATGCGGGCGAAGATCATCGGCTGTGTGAACACGTCCGAGCCGAGCGGGGGCGTGGGCTCCGCAGGCGGCTCGCCGGTCGCGATTCGCAGCGCGTTTTCCCAGAGCATCGCGCGGAGCTGCTCGTCGTCGAACCCGGCAGCACGCGCGGTCCTCACGGCGATGAGCAGCGAGCTCGGCTGCTGCCCGTACGGGTAGTCGGAGGCGTACAGCACCTGCTCGGGTGAGACCTGGCGGTAGAAATCGAGCAGGTCGACCGGGCTCCAGGCGGACGTGTCGAAGAACACGCCCGCGCGTGAGCCGAAGACGTGCGCAAGCCCGGCCATGTCGGCGATGCCCGCATGGGCGATGATGAGCTCGGCCTCGGGATGGCGGTCCATGAGCCTGCCGAGCCCTTCCGAGATCGGAGGAAGCCCCCTCCCGCCGTGGATGAGGATCGGAACGCGGCGCTCGGCGGAGAGCGCGGAGACCGGTTCCAGGCGATCGTCGGTGAGCAGGAAACCCTGCGCGCGGGGGTGGAGCTTGATCCCACGGGCACCGCGGTCGAGGCAGCGCTCGGCCTCCTCGATAGGGCTCTCCGCGAGGTCGAGACGGACGAACGGGACGAGCCGGCCGCCGGTCGCCTCGGTCCACGCAAGCGTGCGGTCGTTCGGCGCCGTGAAGGCCGGATGCCGGTCGGGCTCGTCCATGCAGAAGGTGAACGCCTGGGCGATGCCGTACGCGTCCATGATCGACAGCAGCTCGTCCGGCCGCCCTCGCATGCCGTCGATGTCGTCGCCGATGTGTGTGTGGACGTCGAAGATCTCGCCGGGCGGTAGGTCGGCGCGGAGCTTCTCGTCCCAGAACGCCGAGAGCTCGAGCGCACGATCGACAGGAGTGGTCACGACCCTGAGTCTAGTGGCGGCGTTTAGCATTGCGCCTCGTGCCCGACACGCTGATCTACGGAGACACGTTGCGCACGCCGGAGCTTCGCCACGAGGTGGCAGTCCCCATCCCCGACCCCTTCCTCTACGCGGAGCGGAACGGCAGGCGGATCGTCGCCATCCACTCGCTGGAGGTGCCGCGCGTGCGCGGGACGGGTGTGGACGTGCTGTCGTGGGACGAGCTGGGCTGGGAGGAGCTGCTCGACCAGGGCGTGTCGCGGGAGGAGCTGTACCTTCACGTCGCCGAGCGTGCCTGCCGTTCGATCGGCATCGAGTCGGCCGTTGTCCCGCCTGGCTTTCCAGTCGAGCTAGCCGACCACCTGCGCGCGGCGGGGCTCGAGCTCGCCGTCGACCGCGAGGAGTTCACGCGGCGCCGGCGGGTGAAGAACGCGGCCGAGCTGGAGGGCATCCGCCGTGCTCAGCGCGCGGCCGAGGCGGCGATGGACGTGGCGCGCGATCTCCTACGGCGCGCGGATGCGTCGGGCGACGTGCTGATGCTCGACGGCGAGCCGCTGACCTGCGAGCGGGTCAAGGCCGCGATCGGCGAGGTCTTCACGGCCAACGACATGGCGGCGGACGAGCTGATCGTCTCCCACGGCGGCCAGAGCGCCGTCGG
>JBKJWA010000201.1:0-4327 GCA_046716705.1 Gaiellaceae bacterium | reverse complement strand
ACCGCGAGCAGCGCGCCCATGCCGAGATCGCGCATCTCGTCCGGGCCGAGCCACTCCGCGCTAAGACCGTCCGTGCCTTCGGCGATGCCCGCTGCGTACTCCGCGAAGCTCTCGGGTGTCAGGTCGTTCGCGGGCCGGTTGACGAGGTCCCGCGCGCGGTTCGACCATAGCGCCGCCGTCTCGGCGCGACGGACGCCGTCCGCGACGTCCGCGTCCGTGACGAGCACGAGCTCCGACACGTCTACGCCCTCCCGCGTGACCGTCTTCCAGGCGCCGGGCTCGTAGTCGCCGAGCACAGCCCCCTCGACGATCGCGCCAGCTTGTTCTGGCAGCGGCAGCGGCATCGCCTCGTCGAGCGACCACGCGATCGAACCGCCTGTGCTGTCGCGCAGCTCCGCCACGACGGCCGCCGCTGCGTCGCGCAGCACGTCAGCGTCGACCTCGTCGAGCGGACCGCCTCCCACGACGATCGCTCGCTCGCCGTCGAGATGGACGGCACGCGCCGTGCCGCGCTTCGTCGTCAGCTCGCCCGTCTCCACGAGCTGGGCCAGCTGGCTGGATGGTGGCTCCGTCACCACGACTGCGAGAGTCGTGTCGGGTGGCCGCGTGGAGGAGACGCCGATCCGCACGTCGCGCGATGCTATCCGAGGCGCCGATACGCTCAGCGTCATGGCGCGCGCGGACATCGATCGACGCGCGATGGCCGCGCTCTCCTCCGGGCACATGGCGGTCGACTTCGCCGGCGGGGTGCTGCCGGCGATGCTGCCCTTCCTCGTCACTGAGTGGGACCTCTCGTACACGTACGCCGGCGGCCTCATCCTCGCCTCGGCGCTCGCAGGCTCCGTGGTGCAGCCGCTGTTCGGCCTGTGGTCCGACCGGCGGGGCGCCGTGTGGCTGCTGCCCGCGGGCGTGGCGATCGGTGCAGTCGGCATGGGGCTCGCCGCGCTGTCGCCGAGCTACTGGTGGGTCGTGCTCTTCGTGGTCGTCTCGGGGCTCGGAACGGCGGCGTACCACCCGGAAGGCTCGAAGTTCGCCGCCTACGCGAGCGGCGCGAGGCGCGCGAGCGGCATGTCGCTCTTCTCGATAGGCGGCAACCTCGGCTACTCGCTCGGCGTCATCGTCACGACGCCGATCGTCGTCGCGCTGGGCGTCAACGGCGGCGCGCTCGTCGTCCTTCCGTGCCTGGCCGTCGCGGCGGTGCTGCTGTGGCTCGTGCCGTTCCTGCTGACGTTCGTGCCCGAGAGGAGCCACGAGGCGCGGGCGGCGGCAGGTCACGATCGCATCGGCGCCATGGCCATGCTGCTCGGCGTCGTCACCGTCCGCAGCGTCGCATGGTTCGGGCTGATCACGTTCGTTCCGCTGTGGGAGGTGTCGATCGGCAACTCCGAGGAGTACGGCAACTTCCTGCTCTCGATCATGCTGGTCGCCGGAGCCGCGGGGACGCTGATGGCGGGGCCGGCAGCCGACCGGTTCGGCCGGCGCCCGGTGCTGCTGCTCTCGAACATCGTCATCGTGCCTGCCATCGGCGTCTTCATCGCCGCCGGCGGGGTGGCGGGCGCCGTCGCGCTCGTCGTCACCGGCGCCGCCGTGGTCGGGACCTTCGGCGTGACGATGGTGATGAGCCAGGAATACATGCCACAGCACATCGGCATGGCGTCCGGCCTTTCGATCGGTCTGTCGATCGGCCTCGGCGGGATCGCCGCGGTCCTCCTCGGAGCCGTCGCGGACGCGGTTGACCTCGAGACGGCGCTCTGGGTGTGCGCCGCAGTTCCGTTGATCGGCGTGGTGCTGACGCTGCTGCTACCGCCCACCGGAACACGGCGTCCACTCGCTCCTGAGGTCGCGTCCCCGTGAGATAGTCTCGCCGAAATCGACTGGAGGTAGCGCGTGTCTCAGGACATCAAGGACTTCTTCGAGGCTCTGCCCGGTCGCGCCGAGGGCAAGACGGCCGGCATCAACAGCACGTACGTCTTCGACATCGAGGGCGCAGGCACGTGGACGGTGGCCGTGACGGACGAGGCCGCGACGGTGACCGAGGGCGACCAGGGTGGGACCTGCACGATCGAGGCTTCGTCGGAGACGTTCTCGAAGATCGTCGCCGGCGAGCAGAACGCCACGACCGCCTACATGACGGGCAAGCTGAAGATCAAGGGCGACATGGGCGCTGCCATGAAGCTCCAGAAGCTGTTCTAAGCGGCGTCTATGTGGCTCTTTCTCCTCATACGGCTGCTCATCGCCTGGGGCGTCAACATCCTCGCGCTCATCGTCGTCGACTGGCTGTTCGACAGCGTCTACATCGAGCGGTGGGGATCGCTCCTGCTCGGTGCGGCGGTGCTCGCGTTCGGCAACGCGTTCATCAAGCCGATCCTCGCCATCCTCACGCTGCCGCTGATCGTCCTCACGCTTGGCCTCGCGTACTTCGCAATCAACGTCGGGATGCTCGCGCTCGCAGAGTGGATTGCCACCGAGTTCTCGATCGACGGGTTCTGGACGTACGTCGGCGCCACGGTGGTCGTGTGGCTCGTGAACTTCGTCGTCGGCCGCGGCCTCGACAACGTAGAGGGCGGTCAGCCACGCGGCCGTCGGCCCGCGTACTAGTCCTCTTGCTCGACGAGCTCGGTACCCGCCGCCACCTGGTCGCCCTCCGCGACCAGGAGCCGGCGTACCGTCGCGTCGTGCGGGGAGACGACGGGCGTCTCCATCTTCATCGCCTCGAGCACGAGCAGCGGCTGGCGTGCCGTCACGGCTTCGCCCGGCGACACGAGAACGCGGAGCACCGTGCCCGGCATCAGTGCCGCAAGGGTGCTCTCGGTTGCCACGCTATGGCCCTGGGCAGCGTCGGACAGGTCCGGCGGCGCTGCGGGCGGCGGCGGCGCGCCGTTGAGCCTCCAGGCGTGGTTCCAGGCAGCCGGTGTCGGGGCGGGATGGGGCGAGAGCGGCGGGTTCTCGACGAGAAAGGCTGTCGTCAGCTGCCCGGCGAGGACGCGCGGATGTGCCACGAGCCAGCGGAGGAACGTCAGATTCGTCGTGACGCCCTCGACGTCCGTCTCTCGGAGGGCAACTGCAAGCTGGTCGATTGCCTCCAGCCTCGAGCGCCCGTGGGCGATGAGCTTCGCGATCAAGGGGTCGTAGCGAAGGCCGATCTCGTCCCCTTGCTCGACGCCTGCATCGACGCGGACACCCGACGGAAGAACGAGGCGGGTGATGCGCCCGGTCTGTGGCAGAAACGTCCTCGGGTCCTCCGCGTACAGCCGCACCTCCACGGCGTGCCCCGAGCCCTCGTAGCGCGTTGGTACAAGGGGCTCGCCGTCGGCGATGCGGATCTGCTGCTCTACGAGGTCGATGCCCGTTACGAGCTCCGTCACCGGGTGCTCGACCTGGATGCGGCCATTCAGCTCGAGGAAGTAGAAGTCGCGGCCGGAGACCATGAACTCGGCCGTTCCGGCGCTCCGGTAGCCGACGGCGCGGCCGAACGCGACCGCCGCGTCGCTCATCGACTGCCGCAGCTCGTCGTCGATCGCCGGCGAGGGCGTCTCCTCCAGCACCTTCTGGTGGCGGCGCTGAATCGAGCAGTCGCGCTCGCCGAGCGAGACGACCGTGCCGTGAGAGTCGGCGAGCAGCTGGATCTCCACGTGGCGCGGGCGCTCGACGTAGCGCTCGCAGAACACCCGATCGTCACCGAACGCGGCTGTCGCTTCCCGCTGCGCCGCCGCCAGCGCCTCTGCGAGCTCCTCGGGCGCGCGGACGACTCTCATTCCCCGACCGCCGCCGCCCGCAGCGGCCTTGACGACGAGCGGGTAGCCGACGTCTTCCGGCGCTCCCTCTGGCACCACGGGAACGCCGGCCCCGCGGGCGATCTCCTTCGCGGCGAGTTTGTCACCGCCCCGGCGGAGGGCGTCGGGCGTCGGCCCCACGAAGGCGATGCCGGCGGACTCGACCGCCTCTGCGAGCTCGGCGCTCTCGGCAAGGAAGCCGTAGCCGGGGTGGACGGCGTCTGCCGCCGCCTCGCGCGCGGCCCGCACGATGGCTCCGGCGTCGAGGTAGCTCTCGATCTCGAGGACTCGGTCGGCCGATCGCGCGTGAAGGGCGTCGCGATCGTCGGGCGCCGCAACGGCCACCGTCTCGATGCCGAGCCGGCGGCACGTGCGGAAGACCCGCACGGCGATCTCGCCCCGGTTCGCGACGAGGAGTCGCTTCATGCGCTTCTCACTGCCGCCAGTGTCGCCAGGCAGGCTCCTGAGAGCAGCAGGTAGGGGATGGCATCGGCGGTTACGCGCGACAGGGAGCCGCCCGCAGCGGCGCCGAGCGCCTGCCCGGGCGCCCATGC
>JBKJWA010000200.1:0-12448 GCA_046716705.1 Gaiellaceae bacterium | reverse complement strand
TCGGTGAGGCGATCGCCTCCCTGCGCGCCTCCTGGCAGCGATGAGCAGGGCGCTCCGTGTCGCCGGCACCGCGCTCGCGGCCGCAGGGCTGCTCGCGGCCGCGTGGGCATTCACCGTGTGGCAGTGGCAGGACCCGTTCACTGCCCTCTACACCGCGCACCAGCAGGAGAGCCTCGAGACCGCGTACGTTCGAGAGGAGGCGCGCTACGCCGCTCCCGTCAGCCGTGGCAAACCGCGCGACCAGCTGCGAGGCATCCGCCGCGCAGCCGAGCGTTACCGGGAGCAACTCGAGCGAGGGGACGCCGTGGGCCGGCTGACCGTGCCGCGCCTAGACCTGAAGGCGATCGTCGTCGAAGGCACCGACAGCGCGACGCTCACGAAGGGCCCGGGGCGCTATACGAAGTCGTACGTGCCCGGCGAGGGCGAGCTCATCTACGTCGCCGGCCACCGTACGACGTACGGGGCTCCGCTTGCGCGCATCGACCGGATGCGCAGAGGGGACGAGGTCACGCTGGCCGTACCCTACGGCACGTTCGTCTACCGCGTCACCGGCTGGGCGATCGTCCCGGCGGACGACGTCGCGCGGCTCGAGTCGGCGGGGCGTGAGGAGATCGCGCTCCAGGCATGCCATCCGCGGTTCTTCGCCAGCCAGCGGTACATCGTCTATGCGAAGCCCGTCAGCGTCACACCACGCGGCGGCTCGATCGTAGACCTGGGCGACGCGTAGCTAGAGCCGAAGGAACTCGATGCCGTCCCCGGCGGGGAGCGTTCCCTCGCCGCGGCGAACGAGTGCGAGCGCGTTCGCTCCGGCTGCACGGGTGATCATGTGGCTCTCCTGTCCCTGCACCGGCTCGATCGACACGCCGTTTCTTGACGACGTTGCAAGGGCCCGGAGGAATACATCTCTGTGCGGATCGCGTCTCACCGGGCCCGCAAGTCGTCCCCATTCGAATCGCGGCCCAGGGTCGACGGCCCCTTGGAGCGCCTCGATCGCGGGCACGACGAACAGCGCGCAGGCGACGAGGGACGAGACCGGATTGCCGGGAAGCCCGAACACTAGCGTCTTCCCGCGAACGCCGAACGAGACGGGCTTGCCGGGCTTCACCGCCACGCCCCAGAACACCTCCTCCACTCCGAGCTCACCCTCGATGCGGCGGACTAGGTCGTGCGGCCCCACGGACACACCGCCCGACGTGACGAGCACGTCGTGCTCGAGGCCTCGCTCGATCGCCTCCCTGTGCACGCCGGCGTCGTCGACGGCCACGGTGGGCGCCCGGACCTCGGCTCCGGCGGCCGCGAGCTGCGCGGCGAGCATCGCGCCGTTCGACTCGTAGATCTCGCCTGGCCCCAGCTGCGAGCCGGGCGGGCGGAGCTCGGAGCCCGTTGCGACGACGGCGACACGCGGGCGGCGGGCGCACGTCGCCTCCCGCAGGCCCGCCGCGCCGATAGCGCCGATCTGCGCCGCGCCTAGCCGGACTCCCGCCGGCACGACCTCGGCGCCGGCCGCGATGTCGCCGCCTCGCGGTCGGACGTTCGCGCCGGGCTCGACCGCCTCGGAAACGACGAGCGCGTCGCCCTCCTCGCGCACGACCTCGATCGGCACGACCGCGTCGGCGCCCTGCGGTACGGCGCCACCGGTCGCGATCGCCATCGCCTGGCCGGGTGCGAGCGCGGTCGGCGCCGGAAGGCCGGCGGCTATCCGGAACGCGATTGGGAGCGTCCCGGGCGTCTCCTCCGCGCGAACCGCGTAGCCGTCCATCGCAGACGCCGGAAACGGCGGCAGGTCGACGCCGGCGCGCACGGGCTCCGCCAGCGTGCGCCCGGCGGCGTCCGTGAGCGCCACCCGCTCGCTCCCCAGAGGGCGAGTGCGAGCGAGCACGGCTTCCACGGCCGCCGTGAGCGACAAGAGTTCCGACATCGCCGGTTGAGTATCTACAGCGGCACCGCCCCACGAACGAGGTACGCGGTCAGGACGACCGCGAGCACCCTGGCCGCCGTGTCCTCCTCGACAGCGGCGAGCGGCACGACCCACGCCGCGTACCACGGAACGAGCCACGAAGTCGTGGCGAGCAGGAGCACGGCGCACAGCGCAAGCCTCGCGCGGCCGCGCCACGCCTCTCGCAGCAGCCAGCAGTAGCCGGCGGCGAAGAGCAGTCCGAGCAGCACGATCGCCACGTCCTCCGGCAACCCGAGCCCCGTCAGCCACCGCGCGGTGCTCAAAGACGTCGTTCGTCGCAGCTGGCCCGAGACGCCGGTCGCGGAGTCGAGCCAGGCCGAGCCGTAGCGCCAGAAGGCGAGCGCGGCGATCAGAGACCCCACACCGGCGAGCCCTGTGTATCGAAACGGCCGACCCGAGCAACGTGCCTCGAGCACGTGCAGCGGCAGGAACAGCAGGGGAAACCACTTCACTCCGATCGCAGTTGCCCAGGCTGCGCCGGAGGCGACAGGCCTCCTCGCGGCGAGCAGCAGTGCGCCGACGACGAGCGCCATGACGAGCGCGTCGTTATGCCCGCCGCCTGCGAAGTGGATCGCGAGCAGGGGATTCCAGCCAACGAACGCCGCCGCGAAGGCACGGCGCGGCGCGAGTGCTGCCGCCATGAGGACGAGGGCGACCATCGACGCGGCGGCGAGGCCACGGTAGAGCCAAGCCGCCCTGGCGGGTGAGCGTCCCGCAGCACGGGCATGGCCTTCCGAGAGCAGCGTGAACCCGGGTCCGTAGCCCGTGGGCCGATCTCGCCACGATGCCCCCATCCTCTGGACGGCCGGATCGCCGGCGTATCGTCCCGGCGCGACGTCGTACGGATTCTCGCCGTGCTCGGTGGCGACCCGGCCTCGCGCCCAGTACGTGTAGGCGTCGGTCGAAAGCAGCACCGGTCCGGCGAGCGGCACGAGTTGGATCGCGACGGCGATCGCCACCACCGGGCCGACCCGGGCGCTCGTGCGCGCGAGGGCGAGCACCCCGAGCGCATAGCAGGCGACCGCAGCGGAGAGCGCGCCGAGGAAGAGCCACGGCCAGACCTGCTCTCCTCCGCGATGGTCGGGGGAGAGAGGCGATGCCTCCGGGTGCGCAATCGCCACCGCGACGGAGACGAGCAGCAGGACGGTCCCGCCGGCCACGAGCGCGATCGCCGAAGCCGAGCGGTCGAGCCAGGCGCGCGCGACCGCGTGCGCCGCCCGTGGCTCCGCAACGGATGTCATCTAGTCCGGACTCGCGGGCGGCGGGGGAGGCGGCGGGGGCGGTGCGGCTGGCTCCTCTTCCGGCTCCTCTTCCGTCGTCGTCTCCTTCGTCTTCTCGGGCTTCGCGTATGGGTCGTACGAAAGCACGTCCTCGCCGCGCTGCCAGTACTCCCAGTCAGGAAGCTGGGCCGGCACGACCCAGTCGAGCGGCTCCGACTCGCCTAGCGCGCGCTGCATGAACAGGCGCCAGATCTCGGCCGGGAAGCTCCCGCCGGAGACGGAGATGCCGTGCACGTTCTCCATGGGGATCTCGCCCTGCGGGTAGCCGACCCACACCACGGTCGTCAGATCGGGCGTGTACCCGGCGAACCACGCGTCGGCGTGGTCGTCGGTCGTCCCGGTCTTCCCGGCCGCGGGACGCCCGATGGCTGCACCGGTCCCCGTCCCGTACTGCATGTTCTCCTCGAGGATCTTCGTGATGACGTACGCCTCTTCCTCGGACATCACGCGGCGGCGGCGAGGCACGCCCCAGCCGGCGGTCGTGTCCTCGCCGCGAGCGCCGGGGAGGATGACTTTGCGGATGGCCATCGGCCGCGAGTAGACGCCGCGGCCTGCGAGCGTCGCGTAGCCGGAAGCCAGGTCGAGCGGCGAGATGGCGATCGAGCCGAGCCCGAGTGAGGGCACGGGGAGCAGCGGCGTGCGGACGCCCATACGCCTGGCCGTCGCGGCGACGTTCTCCGGCCCGACATCGACTGTCAGTTGCGCGAACACGGAGTTGTCGGAGCGAATCGTCGCGTTCTCGATCGACGTCCAGCCGGAGTACGAGTGGTCGTACGTGGAAACCTCCCAGGCGGGGACGTTCGGGTCCGGCTGGTAGTAGTACGGCGCCGAGACGTAGTACGTCGACGACGGGTCGATCTTCTTCATGACCGCGGTCGCCAGCACGAACGTCTTGAAGGTCGAGCCGGCCTGGCGCCTGGCCTGGGCGACGAAGTTGAACTCGTACTTCCGCCCCGGTGTCACGGCCGTCATCGCACGGAGCGCGCCGTTCGCGGGGTTGATCGAGACCACCGCCGCGGCCGGGTCGCCCGGCTGGTCGAGCGACTCCCGGACGGAGATCTCGGCAGCGCGCTGAAAGCGCGGGTTGATCGTCGTGTAGACCCGCAGGCCGCCCGAGCGGACGGTGCTCGCGCCGTAATGCCTGATCAGCTCGTCCCGCACGTACCCGAAGAAGTACGGCTCGCGGATGCGGTTGTAGAGCTCACCCGGCCGCAGCCGCAGGTTCGAGCTCCTCAGGGCCCACCGGTGCTGCGCGCGCGTGATGTCCCCGTTGTCGAGCATCGCCTGAAGAACGAGGTTTCGCCGCGCGAGGGCCGCAGCCGGGTCGGCGAACGGGTCGTACGTGGAAGGCGCCTGCGGCAGCCCGGCCAGCATCGCGGCCTCGCGGAGGTTGAGATCCCGCGCCGGCTTCGAGAAATATGTCTGGGACGCTGCTTCGACGCCGTACGCGCGGTTCCCGAAGTAGACGATGTTCAGCCACGCGCGGAGAATCCGCTGCTTCGACCAGTCGCGGTTGAGCTGGACCGCGAGGCAGGCTTCGCGCAGCTTGCGGGTGACAGTACGCTCGCGGGAGATGTAGAGATTGCGGACGAGCTGCTGCGTGAGCGTTGAGCCGCCTTCGACGATCTCACCCTCGGTGAGGTCGCGCCACAGCGCCCTCGCGATGCCCTCGTAGTCCACGCCGCTGTGCCGGTAGAAGCGCCGGTCCTCCACGGCGATCGCCGCGCGCCGCATCCAGGGGCTGATGTCGACGAGCGCCACCGGCTGGCGGTTCCGCTCGGCCGGGATCGAGCCCAGCGACGACCCGTCGGCGGCATAGACGAACGTGTTCTGGCCGATGCCGATGGGGCGCAGAACATCGAGGTCGCAGTGGTCCCGGGCGAGACTCACGGCGGTCACGGCTCCTGCGGCCACGGCGCCGGCCCCGACGACGAGCAGCGCGCTGAGCACCACGGCCATTCGCCGTGGCCTTCTCCTGCCGTTTCTCCTCGCGCGCCGCCGGTAGATCGCTCTTGCGACGTCGTCGGAACGCGGCTTTCGAGGCGACGCGGGCACTACACCTCCGAGTTCGTGAGCATGAATGGTAGACCTGCGCGACTAGAGTTTCGCGGGTGACCCGAGGCCTGCTCGCCGCATCGATCCTGGCCTGCGGTCTCATCGCAGTCGGTTGCGGCGAGCGCTCCGAGCCGGTCGGGCCGGCCGAGGAGCTCTTCCCTCTGACGATCACGACCGCCGAGCGGACGCTGACGATTCCCTCGCCGCCACGGCGGATCGTCGTCCTCGAGGGCGGTCCGGAGGCGATGCTCGAAGCGCTCGACGCTCCCGTCGTCGCGTCGAACGTCGCCGTCTCCGACCTCGCGGGGCTGAGGCCGGACCTCGTCGTCGCGCCGTCGGCGACGAGCGACAAGGCACTGTCGCAAGCCGCTGCGGCCGGTGCCCCCGTGTACCTGACGCACGACACGTCGATCACCGAGGTCGAGCGCTCGATCACGCAGCTGGGCCTGATCGCCGCAGAGCCAGCAGCTGCGCGCGGCCTCGTTCGCGACATCAAGCTGCAGCGACAGAGGCTCGGACGGCTGCTGCGTGGAATGCCCAGGACGACGGTGTTCGTCGATCTCGGCGGCCGGGAGACGGCGAGCGACAACACCCTCGTTGGAGACCTCATCCGCGAGGCGCACGGGCGCAACGTCGGGGGCGGCGTTCCGGAGGGCCTGCCGGTTCCCGTCGACGAGCTGCTCGCGCTCGATCCTGAGGTCTACGTGAGCGTGGGAGGCGCGACCCTGACCCAGCTCCGGAAGGGTGTGCGAACACGCCGCTTGCGCGCCGTCAGGTCGGGCAGGGTGCACACGATCGACGAGCGGCTGCTCTCGGCCACGCCTGCGGTGGCGCAAGGCCTCGGCAAGCTCGCGCAGGCGCTTCATCCGGATGCGTTTCGCTGAGCTCGAAGCCGTGACGGTCGACGGCTTCGGGACGCTCGTCGAGCTGGAGGATCCGGTGCCACAACTCGTTGACGGGCTCGAGGCGCATGACATCCACCGTTCGTCGGACGAGGTGGCCAAGGCGTTCGCCGAGGAGGCGCGGTACTACCGCCAGCACGCCGAGCGCGGTCGGGACACGGAGTCGCTCTGGCAGCTGCGAGTGAACTGCATGGCCGTCTTCCTTCGTGAGCTGGCAGCGCCGCTCGAGCCTCGGTCGTTCGTCGACGCGTTCCTCGCCGCTCTCGTCTTCCGGCCGGCGGAGGGCGCTGTCGAAGCGCTCGCGGCCGTCCGCTCGCGCGGCCTGAAGCTCGCGGTCGTCTCGAACTGGGACTGCTCCCTCCCCGAGCGGCTGGACGGACTGGGGCTGCTCGAGCAATTCGACACCGTCGTCACCTCGGCCGAAGCGGGCGTGCCGAAGCCGGACCCGGCAGCGTTCCAGCTTGCACTCGAGCGGCTCGGAGTGGCTGCGAGCCGTGCGCTGCACATTGGAGACGAAGATGCGGACGAGCGCGGCGCGAACGCCGCAGGCATGCGCTTCGCCCCGGCGCCGCTGTCGACCGCTGTCTCCGCGCTCTCGTGACGATCCGGCTCGTCGCCTGGCTCGCCTTCGTCGGCGCGTTCATCGCGGTCGCGTACGCCGGCCGTGCGTCGGCGGGCAAGCCCGACGAGGACGTCCTCTACCGGTACGACACGGCGCTCGGAATCCTCGTCCAGTCCGTCATCGTGCTCGCGATCGTGCTCTGGATCACGCGCGGACCGCTGCAACGCGACCTGCTCGGCCTCCGCGCACCGCGCTCGTGGAGCGGGGCGATCGGATGGTCGATCGCCCTTGTCGTCGCGATTCTCGTCATCATCCCGATCCTCGAGAGCCGCCTTCACGGCGGCGAGGAGCAGGGCCTCGCCCCCGACGGGTGGGATCCCGACCGCGCCCAGCAGTACCTCGTGAACGCCGTCATGATCGCCGGCGTCACCCCCGTGGTCGAGGAACTGATGTTCCGCGGCGCGGGCTACTCGCTGCTCGCGCGGTTCGGCCAGGTCGTGGCGATTCTCGTGGTCGGCGTGACGTTCGGCCTCGTGCACGGGCTCGTCTACGGACTCGCCGCCCTGACGGTCTTCGGCATCGGGCTCGCGTGGCTGCGGGCCAAGACCGAGAGCGTCTACCCGTGCTTCGTCATCCACTGCCTGTTCAACACGGCGGCACTCGTGTTTGCCGTGACGACCTGAATCGCATTTATCCTCGCGCTGTGCGCGCTGCCTTCGTCGTCTGCCTCTTCGCCGTCGCGGCTGCTCCCGCGTCCGCGGGCCCGGCGGCGCCGGCGCTGACCCTGAACGCCCAGGTGCGACGACGTTCGGGCACGTCGTCGACTTCGCGGGCCGGCTCTCGCCCAATGCGCCGGGGACGCGCGTGAGCCTCATGCGCGGCAAGACGGTCGTGGCCGCCATGGCGCTCGAGCGGGACGGGACGTATCGCTTCCAGGTCTCGCTCGGTCGGCCCGGGCCGTTCCACACAGTCGCTGCAGGCGTTTCGTCGAAGCCCGTCGTCGTCCGGATCGTGCCGGAGCTGCGGACGAAGCTGCTCGGGTCGCGGATCCTCGGCACGCCCCTCACGCTCGTCGCATCGCTGCTGCCCAATGAGGCGGGGGTCGTGCGCGTGCGCGTCGTCCGCGAGGGCTCGTACGTGTACCGCGGGTCGTTCGGCGGCCGGGCGCGTGTCCGGCTGGGGACGGCGTCGCCGGCGCCGTTCTCGGTCGCGGTGGACGTGCTGCCCGCGAAGGGCTATGGCTACGTCACAGAACGGCTCCGCGTCGCTCTCCGTGCGCCGACGATCGGCTACGGCTACGAGGGGCCCTTCGTCTCGACACTGCTCGGCCGACTACGCGAGCTGGGGTACGCGGCGCCGTCTCCGAGGACCGTGTTCGACTCGGACGCGCAGCAGGCCGTATACGCCTTCCAGAAGGCCCAGCGGCTCGAGCGAACGGGGGTGGCCGACGCCGCGTTCTGGCGGCGGCTCGCCCGGCCGGCGGAGATCGTGCCGCGCCACCGCTTTCCCTCGCGCCACATCGAGATCGACAAGGCGCGCCAGATCCTCTTGGTCGTTCGCGACGGCCGTGCCGTGCTCGTCTCGCCCGTCTCGACCGGTGGAGGCTACTGGACGCCCGAGGGGCGGTTCTCGATCATCCGCAAGATTCCCGGCTACGACCCGAGCCCGCTCGGCGTCCTCTACAAGCCGATGTACTTCTACGGCGGGTACGCGATCCACGGCAACCCGTCCGTGCCGCCCTATCCGGCGTCACACGGCTGCGTGCGCGTGCCGAACTTCGTCGCCGACCGGCTCTACTCGACCGAGCCGTACGGCGAAGCCGTCATCGTGTACTAGCACGACCTCTCCGAGAATGAGCGACTAGATCGACTCTCGGAGTGCGTTCGCCGCCGCCTGCAGACGACTACTGACCTCCACCAGCTCTTGCGCTGCAAGGTCGATGCGCTCTTGCTGGGTGTCGGCGCGATCGCGGAGCGCCTTGAGCTGGTCTGCCATGTGCTCGACGGCCCGCGTGAGGTCCGCCAGCTGGCCAGCCACGCTCTCTAGATCCGATCGTGCTGACACAGCGGGCGATTCTACGCGCTGGCCGATTGCGGCGTCCAAAACTCGGAGCCGTTGCTATGCCGCGGGGCGCGTGCTCTAGCCAGGGCCTGGAAGCCAACCGTACTCAGGGTTCCTGCTCGCCTTCGGCCGCCGCGAACTCGTCCGGCGTCACCTTGTCGAGGAACTTCTTGAACTCGTCGACGAGGTCGTCCTCGTTCATGTCCTCGCCCTCGAACTCGATCGCCGACTCCTCGATGACCGTGTCGTCGGCGAAGATCGGCGCGTCGGCGCGAACGGCGAGCGCGATCGCGTCCGACGGCCGCGAGTCGAGCTCGAGCTCCGAGCCGTTCTGGCGGATCGTGATCGTGGCGTGGAACGTGCTCTCGCGCAGCTCGGTGACGCACACCCGGACGACCTGGGCGTCGAGCTCGCCGAGCGCGTTCGTGAAAAGATCGTGCGTGAGCGGCCGCGGCGTGGCTTGGCCCTGGAGCTTCATGAGGATCGCAGCCGCCTCCGACTGGCCGATCCAGATCGGGAGATAACGGTTCCCGTCGGTGGTCTTCAGCAGCACGATGGGCTGCTTGCCGACGAGATCGAAACTCACCCCGTAGATGACCATCTCCGTCATCGTGGTCCGATGGTAGCCGAGGCGGGCGACCAGTCGCCGCTGGCTAGAATCGCTGCGCCGGGCGATTAGCTCAGTTGGTTAGAGCGCCGCTCTGATAAGGCGGAGGTCCGTGGTTCGAATCCACGATCGCCCATTGGTCACTCGCCCGCTTCGCTTTCCGCTCGCGGGTGGTTAGACCGACACGCTCACCCGGCAGCCTGTTCGAGCGCCTCGGCGATCTCGGCCAGCTCGTGCTCGTCGGCGAAGGCGATCTCGATCTTCCCTCGGCCGATCTTCACCGGCTTGCCGAGCACACGCTCCGCCGCGGTTCGCGTCCGCTCGGCGAGGACGGGGTCGACCGGCGACCCCTGCCGGCGGGGGCGCTGCCGCGCGCCGGCCCACCTCGCCGCCTGCTCGGCCGCCCGCACGGAGAGCCCGCGGCGGACGATGAGGCTCGCCAGCTTCCGCCGCTCCTCCTGGTCGGGAACAGCGAGGACGGCGCGCGCGTGCCCCTCCGTCAACTCGCCGCGCTCGACCATGCCGAGCACGTCGTCAGGGAGGTCAAGGAGGCGAAGGCGGTTGGCAACGGACGGCTTCGAGCGGCCGACCTTCTCGGCCACGTCACCGAGGGTCAGAACGAACTCGTCATGAGCACGGCGTAGGCGCGCGCCTCTTCGACCGGAGTCAGCTGCTCGCGGGCGACGTTCTCGACGAGGGCCAGCAGGAGGGAGTCGCGGTCGTTCGCATGCCGCACGACGGCCGGCAGTGTCTTCAGGCCCGCCTCGCGGGCAGCTCGCCACCGGCGCTCGCCCGCGATCAGTTCCCAGCCGCCCGCCGCCCTCGGGCGCACGAGCACGGGCTGCACGACGCCCTCCTGCTGGATCGACCCGGCGAGAGCGGACACTGTCTCTCCGTCGATCTTCCGCCGCGGCTGCCTCGGATTCGGGTGCACGGCGTCGACCGGGATGTGCGCGAGATCCGCCTGCGCCGCACCGCCGATGAGGACGTCCAGTCCACGGCCGAGACCTCGGCGGCCGCTGTCAGCTTCAGGAACGCTCGGCAAGCTCCATCGCCACCTTCCAGTACGCCTCCGCTCCTGCGGATCGGCGGTCGTAGGCAATCACCGGCAGGCCGTGGCTCGGCGCCTCAGCCAGCCGCACGGATCGAGGAACGGTCGTCCGGAACACGAGGCCGCCCAGATGCCTCCTCACGTCGGCCTCGACCTCTCCGGCCAGACGCGTGCGCCGGTCGACCATCGTCAGCAGGACTCCGACGACGGACAGGCGCGGGTTCAGCCGGCGCCGCACGAGCTCGACCGAGTCGAGCAGCTGTGCGAGGCCCTCAAGCGCGTAGTACTCAGCTTGCACCGGCACGAGCACCGCATCTGCCGCCGCGAGCGCGTTCACGGTCAGCGGCCCCAGCGAGGGCGGGCAGTCGACGAAAACGAACGAGAACCGGGACGTGCGGCCGGCGAGCGCCTGCGCGAGGAAGCGTTCCCCGTCCTCGCGCTGCGAAAGCTCGACGGCAGCGCCGGCTAGCTCGGGCCGCGACGGCACGAGATGGAGGTTCCCGAAGCGCGTCGGCTTCGCGAGCGACTCGAGCGGAGCGCCGTCCAGAAGGTCGTAGCTCGACGTGCCGTTCGCCCGCTCGCCCAGCCCCGACGTCGCGTTTGCCTGCGGGTCGAGATCGACGACGAGCACCTGCTCGCCGGCGTCGGCGAGACAGGCGGCGAGGTTGACGGCAGTCGTCGTCTTTCCCACGCCGCCCTTCTGGTTCGCAAGGGCAAAGACCGTGCTGGGCACGCCTCAATTGTCCTCGCGGCGGCGGACGGTCAGGCCAGCGGCCTCTTCCGCGCCACTCCGGGCCGGCGCGGAAAGCCCGGCGGCGTCGGCGCGGTCTTGGGAATGACGATCGCGCCCGCCTCGAGGACCGGCTGTCCTCCGCCGACCTTCGCAGCTACGCGCGCCACGGCCTCCAGGTCGGCCGTCGGGCCCACGTAGAGCACGACGCCGCCGCCCTGGCGCACAAGCGGCAGGCACCACTCGGCCGCCACAGGCGGCGGTGCAAGGGCTCGCGCGACGGCGACTCCGTAGGTGTCGACCTCCTGCTCCTCGGCCCGACCGCGGAGAATATGGACGTTCGGGAACCCCGCGGCGGCTCGCTCGAGGAACGCAGCCTTTCGTGCATTGGCCTCGAGCAGCGTGATCTCACGGTCGGGCAGTGCCGCAGCAAGCGGTATCCCAGGAGAGCCGCCGCCCGACCCCACGTCGACGACCGGCCCCTCGAAGCGGGCGATATACGGAAGCACCGTGAGGCTGCCCTCGACGTGCACGCGGTACGCCTCGCCGCGGTCGGCGAGCGAGGTCAGCCCCGGCGTCTCGAGCAGCTCGTCGACCCACCGCTCGAGGCGAGAGTCGCTCACTCAGGGGTCGGACGGACGACGACGTAGCGCTCCGGGTCGTCGCCTTCGCTCTCCGTTTCCACCTCTGCCGTCTCCTGAAGCGCGAGATGGACGATTCGGCGCTCCGGGGCGCTCATCGGCTCCAGCCGCACCGGCGTTCCGTCTCGCACGGCGCGGTCGGCGGCTTCCCGGGCGGTAGCCTCGAGCCTCGACCGGCGGCGCTCCCGGTAGCCACCCGCGTCGACCTCGACAGCCTTCCCCCCGGGGCCTTGCCGACGATAGGCGATGGAAGACACCACGTGCTGGAGCGCATCGATCGTGCGACCGTCGCGGCCGATGATCATCCCGACGTCGGGCGCCGACGCCGTGACCCGGACGGTCTCCTCGTCCTCGGCGACAGTCACCTTCGCTCTCGCCCCGAGCTCGGCCGTGACCCGGTCGACGACGTCTCGCAAGAGCTCGCCGAGAGGAGACTCGGCGCCGCCGGAGGCTGCCGGCTCGCGAACGGCGGTCATCTCGACCCGCGCCAGCACGCGTGCGGGTGACGTGCCCACGCCGAGCAGGCCACGCTCGCCTTCCGTCAGCACGTCGAACGTGACCGCGTTGCGGTCGACGCCCGGATGGAGCCGCTCGAGCTCGCG
>JBKJWA010000199.1:0-2867 GCA_046716705.1 Gaiellaceae bacterium | reverse complement strand
GGGCTCTTCAGGACGCCGCTGCCTCCGTGGTGTCCCGAGCCGTTCTAGTGGCCGTCAAGGTTCGCACCTGCAAGACGGCCGCCGAGTACAAGGCGGCGCTGGGCGCCATCAGCGAGTACGGCACGTGGGAGCCCACCGACGAGGAGCGCAAGCGGTTCCAGCGCTACCTCCCGCTCGACCGCATGCACGCGGCCCTCGAGGGCAGGAACGTCGTCGGCGGCGCAGGAGCCTTCGAGTACGAGGTGTCCGTTCCCGGCGGCTCCGTCTCGTGCGCAGGCGTCACGGTCGTCGGCGTCTACCCGCCACACATCCGCCGCGGTGTCCTCACCGCGATGATGCGCGCACAGCTCGACGACGCGCGCGACCGTGGCGACGAGATCGCGATGCTCTGGGCATCCGACGAGCGCATCTACGGCCGTTACGGGTACGGGCTCGCTTCGCTCGTCGGCGAGATCGAGCTGCCGCGGGAGCGGGCCGGGTTCGCCGTGAGCGACGACGTGCGCGGCACCGTCTCGTATGTCGATCTGCAGAAGGGCCGCGCGGTGGCCGACCCGATCTGGCGCCACGTGTTCGGCGAGCGCCCCGGGTTCTTCGTGCGATCGAAGGACTGGTGGGAGAAGCGCGTGCTGCTCGACCCGCCCGAACGGCGGGCGGGCGCCGGGCCGAAGCGGCTCGTCACGGTCGAGGTCGACGGCGCGGTCGACGGCTACGCGCTCTACCGTCACGCGCCGAACTTCGCGGAAGGGCTGGACGCGGGCCGCATCGTGGCGATCGAGGTGCTCGCGCGCTCGCTCGCGGCCGAGCGGGCCCTGTGGCGCTACCTCGCGAGCCTCGAGTGGGCGAGCACCGTGCGGGCGCGCCTGCTGCCGCTGGACACGCGTCTCTTCTGGATCCTCGCCGAGCCCCGCCGCATGCGGATGCGCGTGGGTGACGGCGTGTGGGTACGGCTGGTCGACGTCGGTGCGGCGCTGTCGGCCCGCTCGTACTCGGCGTCCGGCCCGATCGTCTTCCAGGTGAATGACGACTTCTGCTCTTGGAACGCCGGCCGCTGGAAGCTCGAGGGCGGCGTGGCGAAGAAGACGCGCGCCGAGGCCGACCTTGGCTGCGACGTCACGGCGCTCGGCTCGGTCTACCTGGGCGGCTTCACGTTCGCGCAGCTCGTACGCGGCGGCAGGGCGGAGGAGCTGAAGCGCGGGGCGGCCGCGCGGGCCGATGCGATGTTTCGCACCGCCGTCCTGCCCTGGTGTCCTGAGATCTTCTAGAACTGTATTTACGGGACATCTTGACAATAAATACGGCTGACCGTACAGTGTCGGTATGCCGAAAACGACGATCGAGCTTCCCGCGAGCCTGCTCGCCGAGGCCAAGGAGGTCGCCGCGCGCGAGGGCACGACGCTACGCGCGCTGGTCGAATCGGGGCTGCGGTTGGTCATTCGTCGTGGACATCGACCTGAAGGCCAGTTCCGGCTGAAGGACGCGAGCGTCGACGGCAACGGGCTCCAGCCCGAGTTTCGAGGCGCAGGGTGGGATCGCATCCGCGACGCGGCCTACGAGGGTCGCGGCGGGTGATCGCGCTCGACACGAACCTCCTCGTCTATGCCCATCGCCGAGACCATGAGCTCCACGCGCGCGCCGCTGACGCCGTGCGGGGTGTCGCCGAAGGATCGGGCGCATGGGCGATTCCGTGGCCGTGCGTGCACGAGTTCGTCGCCGTTGCCACCCACCCACGCGTCTTCGACCCACCGAGCAGCCTCAACGAGGCGATCGCGCAGCTCGAGGTGTGGGTTGCGAGCCCCACGCTCGTCCTGCTTGCGGAGCGATCCGACCACTGGCCGCACCTACGCGCGTTGCTCGAGGCAGGAGACGTCCGAGGCGGTCACGTTCACGACGCACGCGTTGCGGCGCTGTGTGTCGCGCACGGAGTGACCGAGTTATGGACAGCGGATCGCGACTTCGGCCGCTTCCCGCAGCTACGCGTGCGGAACCCGCTCGTCGGCTGAGGCCGGTGAGCGCGCGCTAGAGAGGAATCTCGAACTCGCGCCCGATCCAGCCCGCAAGCTCGTCGGCCAGGGCGGCGAAGATCGCGCGGCCAGCCTCGGCGGTCGCGCCTGCCGGGTCGCCGAGAACGCCGGTCGAGGACAGCGCAGCAATGCCGTCGGCCCAGATTCGGTCTGTCCAGCCAGGCTCGGCGGCCGTATAGCCCTCGACGCCTTCGTAGTCGCTCACGAGGGCCTCGAAGAGCGCGAGCCCGACGCTCGTCTCGAGTGCTCCGGCGTGCACGTCCGTCTCCGGCGCCTCCAGACCGTGTGCGCGTGCCGCTTCCACCATGACGTCGACGAAGCCGAACAGGTCGTCGTAGGCGATGACCCGTGTCGAGCCCGGGCGCGCCGTGTGCTCGGCAGCAAGCTCGCCGATGAACGCGAAGTTCCCGCCGTGCCCGCTGAACACGGCGACTCGCTCGATCCCGATCCGCTCGAGGCCCGCGATGTGCGCATCGACCCAGCCGCGGAACGTGTCCTGCGAAAGGCTGACGGTGCCGGAGAACGAGAGATGGTGATCGGAGAGGCCGGCCCGCAGCGCCGGTGTGACGACCACGGGCACGGGCAGCTTCTTCGCGACCGCCCGCGCGAGAGCTTCCGCGACCATGTAGTCGGTGCCGAGAGGCAGATGCGGCCCGTGCTGCTCGAGTGCACCTGTCGGGATGAGGCCGACGGCGTCGGGCTGCGCACGCAGCTCCTCGGCCTCCGGCCACCTGAGCTCCTCCATCGCGACGAGGGTCACCAGGCGACCGTACGAAGCGGGGGCGCGAGCGTCAAGCGCGCCTCCGTTACAATCGTTGCGCCAGGGCGGTTAGCTCAGTTGGGAGA
>JBKJWA010000198.1:0-6752 GCA_046716705.1 Gaiellaceae bacterium | reverse complement strand
GCTCACGCTCGCGATGCCGGCGACGTACAACCCGAACGCAAAGGCCGGCGTCACCGACGACTACCGCTGCTTCCTGCTCGATCCGAAGCTGTCGGAGGACGCGTACGCGACGTCGGCGAGCATCCGGCCCGGCGCCCGCTCCGTCGTGCACCACGTCATCCTCTTCCGCATCCCCGCGATCGCGGCGGCCGGCGCGAAGAAGCTCGATGCCGCGTCCGCCGGCGCCGGGTGGTCGTGCTTCGGCGGTATCGGCGTCAACTCCGGACAGCCGGCGCTCGACGACGCGCCGTGGATCTCGGCCTGGGCGCCGGGCTGGGGATCGGGCCGCCTTCCCGACGGCACAGGCGTCTCGCTGCCGAAGGGCAGTCTCGTCGTGATGCAAGTGCACTACAACCTCGTGAACGGCGGCGCGCCCGACCGCTCCCGCGCGGTGTTCGCGCTCGCCCCGCCCGCCGGGCTCGACTCGCTGGAGACGGTGCTGCTGCCCGCCCCGGTCGAGCTCGCCTGCGCCAAGGGGGAGAAGGGACGCTTGTGCAACCGGGACGCGGCGCTCGCCGACCTCGGCCGCAAGTACGGCTCGCTCGCCGCCGTCGCGCCTGGCGCGCTGCTGTTCTTCTGCGGCAAGGACGCGGCGAACCCGAAACCGTCTACGACCTCCACATGCGACCGCAGCGTCCCGGTCGCGACGACGATCCACCTCGTCGCAGGGCACATGCACTTGCTCGGCAAGTCGATTCGCATCGAGCTCAACCCCGGCAGGGCGGACAGCAAGGTGCTGCTCGACATCCCTCGCTGGGACTTCCACTGGCAGAACGCCTACGAGCTCGAAGACCCGGTCGAGGCGAAGCCCGGCGACGTCGTCCGCGTCACGTGCCGCTTCGATCCCATGCGGCGGCACCACGGAGGCCACGGCATCCCGAAGACGCCGAGGTACGTGCTCTGGGGCGAGGGCACGTCAGACGAGATGTGCCTCGGTATCGTCCAGGTCGTTCGCGGCTGACCGGCCGCGTTGCGAGTTCTCCTCGTTTCGCAGATGTACCCCGGGCCCGAGGACCCGGACTTCGGCGTTTTCGTCCAGGGCATCGAGGCAGCGCTTGTGGAGCGCGGCCACGAGATCGAGCGTGCGGTCGTCGACCGACGCCGGGGTGGCAAGCGGCGCTACGTCGAGCTCGCTCGCGACGCGAAGAGCGTTGCCCGCCGCTTTCGACCGGATGTCGTGTACGCGCACTTCCTCGTGCCCGCAGGCGTGGTCGCCGCGCTGTCGTCGCGCGCGCCGCTCGTCGTCACCGCCCACGGCCAGGACGTCGCCAACGCGGTGTCGAACGCCGTCATGCGTCGCGCGACACGGTGGCTCTGCCGGCGGGCGGCCGCCGTCGTGGCCGTGTCCGGGTATCTCCGGGGCGAGCTCGAGCGCGCCGTTCCCGAGGCGCGCGGCAAGACGGAGGTCGTCGACTGCGGAGTGGACGTCGAGCGGTTCGCCGTCGCTCCGGCTCCGGAGGGCGCCCCGTCGTATCTCTGCGTCGGCACGCTGACGGAGCGGAAGAACGTCGTGCGGCTCGCGGAGGCGTTCGCGCGGCTAGGCGAGGGAGGCGCGACGCTGACGCTCGTCGGCGACGGGCCGTTACGGCCCGCGCTCTCCGGCCGGCGTGGCGTGAAGCTCGTGGGGGCCGTGCCCCACGACGAGGTCCGAGAGCACATCGCAGCCGCACACGTCGTCTGCCAGCCGAGCCTTGTGGAGCCGCTGGGTCAGGCGCTGCTCGAGGCGATGGCGATGGGCCGCTCGGTCGTCGCCACGGCCATCGGCGGCCCGCCGGAGTTCGTCGGCGAGGAGTCGGGCGTCCTCGTCGATCCGCTCGACGTCGAAGCGATCGCAGGCGGCAGGGCGGCGGCCGCCGCCCTTCCCTGCCCGAACCCGGCGGCGCGCGCCGCGGCCGAGAGCCACGACGTGCGCCGCCAAGCCGAGCGGATCGAGTCGATCCTGGCGCGCGCCGCCCGCTAGTCCGCCGGCCGGGAGGCCGGTTGAGGCGGAGGCTCCGGCTCCTGCGGCCCCCTCACGACGACGGAGTACACGAGCCACCCGATGACGGCGCCGGCGAGCGGCGCGACGACGTACACCCAGAAGTCGCTCCACTCGTTGCCCACGAGTGCGGGGCCGAACGTCCGCGCGGGGTTCAGTGAGGCGCCGGTGAACGGCGCCAGCGCGAAGTTCGCCGCGGCCAGTGTGAGCGGGATCGCCACAAGCGCGGTTCCCCGGTGCCGCTCGCCCTTCGTCGAGTGGAGGATCACGATCACGAAGATCGCCGTCGCCAGGAGCTCGAGGAAGAGCGCCTCCCAAGCCCCCACCGCCCCGGGCGTCGTCGTGGTGAGCTTGACCGCGTCCTGGTCGAGCGCGATCAGCACTGCGAGCGAGCCGAGGACGGCGCCCGCGAGCTGTGCCACCCAGTACCCGATCATGTCCCCTGCCTCGAGCCGCTTGTCGAAGAACATCCCGAGCGACACGGCGGGGTTGAAATGCCCGCCCGACACGTCTGCGAACGCGTAGAGCGCCGCGAGGAGCGCGAACCCGAAGGCGAGGGCGATCGCGACGACACTCGCCCCGAGCTCTCCTCGAGCGGCGAGCACACCCATCGTCCCCAGGAAGATCAGCGTGAACGTGCCAAGCAGCTCGGCGAGATACCGCTGCATTGAATCCGTCATAGCCCCCTCCGTAGAGTTTTGAGGAGGCTAAACGAGGCGGTCGAGGTCTGACAACCGGATCTCTACCAGCGGACGTACGTGCTCCTCGAGCCCGGCCTCGGCCGCCACGCGCAACGCCTCTTCGTACGTCTCGCGCACCTTCTCGTGGGCTACCCCCTGCTTCAGCCGGTTGTCCCCGGTCACGAGGAGCTTCTGGATGCGTGCGCGCGCCTCGCTTTGCTCCATGCAGCTAGTCTAGGAGGCCTCGTGGTTGCCCTTCTCGCCGTCCTCCAAGTGCTGCTCTCAGCTGCCCTGATCACGCTCATCCTCATGCACTCGGGGCGCGACACCGGCTTCGGCGGCATGGGCTTCACGCCTGCCTCGCAGGGTGGGACGCATATCGTCGAGCGAAACCTCACGCGGCTGACGGTCGTCGTCGGGACGCTGTTCTTTCTCAACTCGATCGCGCTCTTCCAGGCTCTGGAGTAAGACCAGGCTCGGTAGAATCCGCTGCGCGCGCTGGTGGCGGAATTGGTAGACGCGCCAGGTTGAGGGCCTGGTGACCGTAAAAGGTCGTGGAGGTTCAAGTCCTCTCCAGCGCATGTTTGGCGACGAAAAGTGCTACGCACTTTCCGTCGGGGGGCCGCATCGCATCCCACGCCGCTTGGCAGACACGGGCAAAGCCCGCATCTGCCTTCTGGCGCAACTACGAGGACCTCTTCTCCGAGGCCGACAGAGCCGCGATCGCCCACACACCGTCCTGAACGACGAGCTCGAAGACGGCGCAGTTGTCGGCTCGCTCGAAGTGCCGCCGGGCGGACGCCTGGTCGATGCCAGCGGCATGCGCCTGTGCCGCGCGAATCGGCCCACCGCTCGTCACCACGAGCACGCGGACGCTCGAGTGCCGTGCAGCGATCTCCGACAACGCTTCGATGACTCTCTCAGCCATCTCCACGTCTGTCTCTCCGCCTGGCGGGGCAGCGAGCTCGAATGCGTCCCACTCGCTGAAAGCGCCTTCATACCGCGCGTTGATCTCATGTCGCGTGAGTCCTTCCCACTCACCGAAGCTGACCTCGCGAAGCCGAAGATCCTGACTCACGCCAAGGCCGAGATGAGCAGCGACGACCTCCGCTGTCTCGGCGGCACGAATGCTGTCGCTGCTGTAGATCGCGGCGATGTCGAGAGCGCTCAGCCGGTACGCGAGGTCCCGTGCCTGCTGGCGTCCGAGCTCGTTCAGAGGCGGACCGGTGAAGCCCTGCCAGCGATGGGTCCGGTTCCACTCGGTCTCGCCATGGCGGACGAGCAGTAGCGTCGTCCTGCTCACCGTGAGGCGGAGCCGGTGAGGTCCACGTCCGGGAGGTGCACGAGCCCGGCAGGGGTCGGAACGAATCCGCAGGCCCCGTAGTAGAACGGGGCGAGGGGCTCGTCGAAGTCGACCTCCATCCACTCGCACCCTGCTTCCTTCGCGTTACGCACGGCGATGCGGACAAGCTCGGTGCCGATGCCGCGCCGTTGGTGGTCGGGGCGGACCTTTGTATCGATCAAGAACGCGTGGTCGCCGCCGTCCCAGGCGACGTTCACAAAGCCGATGAGCACCCCGTCACCGATCCGCGCGGTGACCCAGCCCAGACTGTGCGGGCGGATCCGGTCCCACCATCCCGGTTGCGCTCTCCCGCCGTGGGACTCTGTGAGCGCGACGAGCTCGTCGTCGGTCGCCTCGCCGCGCCATGCGAACTTCAGGCCTGCCAGTTCGAGTCCCACAGCTGGCTAGGCGGGTCTGGCGAGGATGACAATCAAGCTTGCTCCGATACTTCGCTTGGGAGCGATTCGATTTCAAGGGTTTCTGTGGCGTGAAGGCGGACGAATCCACACGTATTACAGATGAGAGTCAGAGCCGAGAACCCCTGTCCGGGCTCCGTTGGAATCGTCTGCACGATGCTCCTCCCGCCTTCCTGGGTGCTGTGCCAACCGTTCTCTCCACAGAACGGGCACTGGCCGTTCGGAGCTACGCGGCTGAGCACCTCCATGTCGGTCCCGAGCGCCGCAGCTTGGCCGGCGTCCATGCTCACTGTCGCCTCCTTCCGATGGATAGCAGGACGACTATGACCGGTCTGTGCGGCGAGCGCCACAAGCATTTGCTCTACGAGCGCCTGGGAGCTACGGCTGGCGCTTGACGTCATCCGAGGACGCCGCTACCGTGGGCGAACACATGTTCGCGGAAGGAGGCTCATCGGTGCTGACCCCCAGGCAGCAGCAGATCTGGGATTTCGTCGTTGATTACGTCGATGCGCACGGATATCCGCCCACGGTGCGTGAGATCGGAGATGCCGTCGGGCTGGCTTCTCCGTCGACCGTGCACGCGCATCTCGCCAACCTCGAGCGGGCCGGGCTGCTGCGACGGGACCCCACGAAGCCACGTGCCCTCGAGCTCCTCGGACGCGAGCGGCCTGCCTCGGCGCGGCCGTCGCGCGAGGAGGACATGCTGCCCCTCGTCGGGCAGATCGCGGCCGGTGGGCCCTTGCTCGCCGCCGAGAACGTCGAGGAGTACATGAGCGTGCCGGGTGTGGTCGGCCCAGCCGACTTCGTCCTCCGGGTGAAGGGTGAGTCAATGGTCGATGCGGGCATCCTCGACGGCGACTACGTCGTCGTCCGTCGCCAGCAGGACGCGCGTGACGGCGAGATCGTCGTCGCGCTCGCCGGAGACGACGAGTCCGCCGACGAGGCGACGGTCAAGCGCATCTTCCGGGAGTCGGGCCGTGTACGGCTCCAGCCGGAGAACGCGACCATGGATCCGATCTACGCCGACCACGTCCAGCTGCTCGGCAAGGTCGTCGGGGTGTTCAGGAAGGTCTGACCGGAGTGGGGGACGTCACGACGCTCAACCGCTCGCTCGAGCAGGAGCTCTTCGCGCTGCTTCGCGGCGTGAGCCTCGAGTGCCTCGTCTGCGGCGAGTTCGTGCAGCACCGTGCGGGGGGCACGATCGCGTGTCCGGAGTGCGGCTTCCTGCTCTTTCAGTCAGAAGCCACGAGCCGTTCGGCGTGCTCGACGACCTCGTCGGTCGAAGGAGGCTCGCGGAGCGTCTGAACGATGCGATCGGCGGTCGGGATCCCGCTCGACCGCGTGCGGCGCACCGCTTCGTCGAGGTCATACGGCGTTCTGCGAAGGCGGATCTCGGGACCGATCTCGGCCCAGTAGGCAGCCGGCGTGCCGCCGTACTGCAGGCCCACGCTGCCGGCGTTCATGCTGGTGATCCCAAGCCCCTCCCGCTCGAACTGGAGGTGGACGTGGGCCGTCACGAGTACGTCGGCCTCAATGTCCGCGCACACAGCCCGCATTCGGTCGTCGGGCGTCCCCGGCGTCACGAGCTCCTGGTCGCCGCGCGGCGAACCGTGGCAGATGAAGAAGCTGCCGATCCCCGCGACGTCGACCGTGACCGCGCCAGCGAACGACTCGATCTGCGCCATGCGTGCAGCGCTGTGGCGCTCGAGCATCCACGTCGCCGTGTCGGAGTCGGCCGTGCCGCATAGGAGGGCGGACTCGGCGTTCCCTCTGACGAAAAGCGCCCGCTCGAGCCCGTCCGCCAGCGCGAGCGTCGCCTCAGGCTCGGCGCCCCAGGAGAGGTCGCCGTTGACGACGACGAGGTCCGGTGGGTCGGCACGGATCTCCTCGAGCACGGCCGCGAACGCGACGGCATTGCCGTGGATGTCCCCGAGTACGGCGACACGTGTAGCCGTGCCCGCGTCGATGACTGGGACAGCAGCCGCTCCGTAATTCCGTGTGCCTGACTTGGCGATGACGCTACCATTCTGAGTGCAGGCCGGGTGACCGCGGGCAGCGAGAGCTGATCCGAGGAAAGTCCGGACACCACAGGGCAGGACGCTGGGGATACCCCAGGCGGCGAAAGCCGACGGAAAGTGGAACAGAAAGGAGACCGCCACCGGCGAACGTCTCTCTCCGGAGACGCCGGAGGTAAGGGTGAAACGGTGGGGTAAGAGCCCACCAGCGCCGTGGTGACACGGCGGCTAGCCAAACCCCGTCCGGTGCAAGGCGAAGCAGGCTCCTACGACGTGGCCCGC
>JBKJWA010000197.1:0-5583 GCA_046716705.1 Gaiellaceae bacterium | reverse complement strand
TGTTGAACTCCTGCTTGACCCGCTCGATGAGCTCGAGGATCTGCGCCTGCACCGTGACGTCGAGCGCGGTCGTCGGCTCGTCGGCGATCAGCACCGACGGCGTGTGCACGAGCGCCATCGCGATCATTGCGCGCTGGCGCATGCCGCCTGAGAACTGGTGCGGGAAGTCCTGCGCTCGCTCGTCTGGCTGAGGAATGCCGACGGCGCGGAGCAGCGCAACTGCCTGCTTGCCCGCCTCTGCCTTCGAGACCCGGGAGTGGGCGAGAACCGCCTCGGCGATCTGGTCGCCGACGCGATGCATGGGATGGAGACAGGCGAAGGGATCCTGGAAGATCATCGCGATGTCCTTGCCGCGGAGATCGCGCATCTCCTCGGGCGGCAGCGAGAGGACGTCGCGCCCGCCGAAGATCGCTTCGCCGCTCACCTGCGCGCGCTGGCGGTTCAGCAGGCCCATGAGCGCGAGGCTGGAGACCGTCTTTCCCGATCCTGATTCGCCCACGATTCCGAGCGTCTCGCCGCGATGGACCGTGTAGGTCAGATCCGACACGGCCTGGACGTCTCCCTCATGGGTCGGGAAGACGACCGTCAGGTCGCGAACCTCGAGGACGACCTCGCTCACTCGTACCGAACTCTCGGGTCGATGAATGCGTAGGCGATGTCGACGACGAGGTTCATCACGACTACGGCGACGGCGCCGAGCATCACGACGCCGACAACGGTCGGCAGGTCCTGGTTGAACGTCGAGTCGATGGCGAGCCAGCCGAGGCCCTGGATGTTGAAGACCGACTCGGTGATGATCGCTCCGCCCACGAGCAGGGCGATGTCCATGCCGAACATCGTTACGATCGGGGCCAGGCTCGCCCGCAGTGCGTGGTGCGTGATGACCCGCCGCTCGGAGAGCCCCTTCGCCCGCGCAGTGCGGATGTAGTCCTCCCCGAGCGTCTCGAGCAGCGTGTTGCGCGTCATCCGCGCGTAGATCGCCGCGAACAGCAACGCGAGCACGGTCCAGGGCAGGACCATGTGTGAGAAGAACCCGCCCGGATCCTCGGTGATCGCGACATATCCGGTGCCGCCAGTCCACCCCAGCTTGTTCCAGAAGATGTAGAGGGCCATCAGCCCGAGCCAGAAGACGGGCGTCGAGATGCCGATGAGGACGAAGCCCATGGCCGCGCGATCCGCGAGCGTCCGTCGCCGGATTGCAGAGAGAACGCCGATCGTCACGCCCAGGACCATCCAGATGACGGCCGCGCCGACGATCAGGAGTAACGTCCGTGGCGCCCGCTCCTTGACCTGTTCGAGGACAGGCACCTGTGTGTTGTAGGAGTACCCGAGCCCCGGCCAGCCGAACTCGTCGCCGGCTGCGAACGTCTTCACGAACTTCCCGTACTGCTCGTACCACGGCTGATCGAGGCCCAGCCGCTCCCGTATGAGCGCGATCGACTCGGGAGTCGGCGACTTCCCGGCGAAGCGCAACGCCGGGTCGCCTGCAGGCATGAGGTAGAAGACCGCGTATGTCATCAAGAGCACGATGAGGACGACGACTGCCGCCCAGAGCACTCTCCTGACGATGTAGAGAGCCATCGGCTTAGAAGGTAGACGAGAGCGGGGCCCCGCGGGGCCCCGCATGGCTCGTTCAGCCCTTCAGCTCCTCACGACTTCACTGCGACGTGCGCAAGTGCGGTGAAGCCGGAGTTCTGGTCGAACTTCCACTGCGTGACGTCAGGACTGAGGATCGTCACCGTGTTGGCCCACATGTACGGGATCCACGGAACGATGTCCTTCGTCAGCACCTTGTCGATCCGCGCGAAGCAGTTCACTCGGGCAGTGCCGAGCGGAAGCTTCGAGCACCGGTCGTTCATCTTGTCGATGCTGGGGATGCCCTTCGTGGTGCCCTTGACGCCGAGTGACTTCACCTGGCCCGGCTTGAGCCCCACGAGCGAGTAGTTCGTGTTACCGCTCGGGATGATGTTGCGTCCGTCGAAGAGCGGGCCGATGAACGTCGACGCGTCTGCGAAGTCCTTGAACCACCGCGCCCTGTTCGAGATCGGCACGTTCCTCGATGTCGTCTGGATCACCGGGTACGCGCCGTTGACGCTTCGCACCGTGAAGGTGATGCCGAGCTTCGCGGCGCCAGCCTGGACGATCGGCAGGGTCAGCTTGTCCACGGCCCTGACGTCGGTGACGAAGAGCACCTTCTTGCACTCCTTCGCCGAACAGACGCCACCCGAGTTCGCGTACTTCGACTTCCTCATCTCGGCACGCGCCTTGGCCACGTTCCCGCGGTTGCCAGGAGTCCTGAAGGGGTGGAAGCCTGCCAGCCTGTTGGCCAGCATCGAGTTCGGGATGATGTGCTCTGCGACGACGCCGGACACGGGGCCACCCCATGCCCTCCGCATGGCCTCCCGGTCGAGGACCCAGTTCATCGCCCTGCGGACGTGAACGTCGTCGAACGGCGGCTGCGTGAGATTCATGGTGATGTAGTACGTCCCGTCGGCGGAGTTCGAGTGCAGGTACTTCCGCTTGCTCGCGTTCACGGAGTACTCGCGGAACACCTTCGGCGAGGCCGTTGCGTACGAGTCGTCGTACTCCCCTCTGCCGATCTTGTTGTAGAGGTCGTCGATGTTGGAGTTGACGATGAACTCGAAGCGATCGGGGTTGTTCTCCCGCGCCTTACGGCTATCCGTCCTGGCGTTGTAGCTCGGGTTGCGGACGAGGTTGAGCCGCGTCTGGCCGTCATAGCCTGAGATCGGCTTCATCGACGCACACGAGCTGATGTTGAGATCGTCCGAGCCTTCGATCATGTACGGGCCCGATGCGATGACGTACCGGCCATAGGCTCCGGGCTTGCCCTCGAAGCACTTGACGACCTCTTGTGGCATCGGGAACACGGCCGGCATCCCGAGCCGCATCAGGAAGTCGCCGGTGGGCGCGGTGAGGTTGAAGATGACCGTCCTCGCGTTCGGCGTCTTGATGCCCGAGATCGACTTGGCCTTGCCCGCGGCGTACGCGTCGTAGCCCTTGATGACCGTGTAGTAGAAGGAGTACTGCGCTCCGTTCTTCGGTCGTGCCATACGCTCGATCGCGTACCTCACGTCGGCGGACGTGATCTGGCGGTTCACGGGCGGGCCGAATCGGACGCCGTTCTTGATCGTGAACGTGTACCGCTTCCCGCCATTCGTGGGCTTCGGCACCTTCGTGGCGAGGTCGGGGACGATCTTGGCGCCGGCAGGGCCGCCGACGTGGTTGTAGCCGATGAGACCTCGGAGCAGCAGGTTCGTATTGATCGCGAATGCGTTCGCGAGGTACTCCCCGGTCGGATCGAAGCTGTTCGTCCAGCCGAAGCTCGACTCCCAGCCGACCGTATACGTGCCGCCTCTGGCGACCTTCGCCTCCGAGCCTCCCGAAGCTGCAGAGACCAGCAGAGACGCGAATGCCACGATCGCCACCAACGCGATCGTCGGCAATGCAACTCTTCGCTTCATCACAAGCGCTCTCCTTCCCCCGCGTGAACACGCGGGAATTGCCGGGCAGTCCGCCCCTGGTAAGTAAGACGATGACACATGGCGTGGGTTGGGGCGAGCGCTAGCGATCGGTTCGCACATCGAGCGCGTCGCGCAGACCGTCGCCGAGCAGGTTGAACGCCAGCGTCGTCACGACGAGAAACGCCCCGGGAAAGATCATGAGCCACCACGCCACGTCGTAGAGCGAGGTGGCGTCGGCAAGGATCTGGCCCCAGGACGCCTGATCGGGCGGAACGCCGAGGCCGAGGTAGGACAGCGCCGCCTCGAAGAGGATGCTCTGCGGCACGAGCAGCGTCGCCAGCACGATGATCGGCGCTAAGAGGTTCGGCAGGACGTCGCCTGCGATGATCCGCGTGCTCCCGGCGCCGATCGAACGGCTCGCCTCGACGAACTCCTTCTCCCTCAGCGAGAGCGTGTTGCCACGAACGACGCGCGCGACGTACGGCCACGAGAAGAGGACGATCACGGCGATGACGATCGAGAGGCCAGGTTTGATCAACCCCCCGGCGCATCCTTCCTTCGTCGTGCTGCACGCCGCGACGATGCCGATCGAGATCAGAAGCTGCGGAACGGCGAGCATGACATCGGCCCCTCGCGAAAGCGTCGTGTCCGCCCAGCCGCCGAAGAAGCCGGCCATGACGCCGATGAAGGTGCCGATCAGTACCGCAAGGCCTGACGCGACGATGCCCACGAGCAACGACGTCCGCGCGCCGTACATCACACGGACGAAGAGGTCCCTGCCGGCGGCATCCGCGCCGAAATAGAACTGTGAGTTCGGGCCCTTGGGGATGCCGAACTCGTCGGTCATTTCGCTGGTGAACGGCTCGTTCTGGGCATGACCGGTGACCCGTTCCGCCACGGGGCCACCAGCGATCGCGACGAGGACGAGCAGGATGATCACGATGCCTCCGACAATGGCCGCCTTGTCCTGCTTGAACCGGCGCCAGAAGAGCTGTTTCGGACTCAGCCCTGGTGCTAGGCCCAGATCGATCGGCGTTTCGGCAGTGACGGGGAGGGTGCTCATCGAGACCAGAGAGCGTACCCCGGAACGTGGAGAGCCCGGCGCGCCGGGCTCTCGGATGGGTCTGAGGTTAGGCGGTTACGCCGCGGCGACGGTCTGCAGCTCGCGGAGCGCCGAGAGGCGCGCCAGCGCCTGGCTCTCGAGCTGGCGCACGCGCTCGCGCGTGAGCTCGAGCTCGTTGCCGATCGCCTCGAGCGTCCAGGGCTCGCCCTCGAAGCCGAAGCGGAGCTCGAGGATGCGCCGCTCGCGCTCGGGGAGGGCGTCCAGCGCGCGACGGATGCCCTGCCG
Organism: Gaiellaceae bacterium; assembly: GCA_046716705.1. Lineage (GTDB taxonomy): Bacteria > Actinomycetota > Thermoleophilia > Gaiellales > Gaiellaceae > PALSA-612. The sequence continues at coordinate 753 of JBKJWA010000197.1, read as the reverse complement.
GCGGAGCGACTCCTCGGCCTCGTCGAACGGGTCGGCCGCCTCGCGGTCGGCGAAGAGGTCACCGAGCTCGCCCTCGTCGTCCGCGCCGACCGTCTGGTTCAGCGAGATGGACGCGTGGGCGGCGCCGAGCGCCTCGTCGATGTGCTGGAGCGGGAGGCCCGTCGCCTCGGCCAGCTCCTCCTTCGTCGCCTCACGGCCGAGCTCAACTTCGAGCCGCCGCGCCGCTCGGCCGAGCTTCTGCTGGCGCTCGACAACGTGGACAGGCACGCGGATCGTCCGCGCGTGGTTCGCCACCGCACGCTGCACGGACTGGCGAATCCACCACGTGGCGTACGTGGAGAACTTGTAGCCGCGCCGCCAGTCGAACTTCTCGACTGCGCGGTTCAGCCCAAGCGTGCCCTCCTGGATGAGGTCCAGGAACGGGACGCCGAGCCCGCGGTAGCCCTTCGCGATCGAGACGACGAGTCGGAGGTTCGACTCGATCATCCGGCGCTTGGCGACCGGGTCGCCGCGTTCGATGCGCTTCGCGAGCGTGACTTCCTCGGCCGCGGTCAGCAGCTTGTGCTTGCCGACGTCGGCGAGGAACAGCTGGAGGCTGTCCGCGGCTCCCGCGACCTCGTCCGGTTCGAGATTGAGCTTCGCCTTGGCAGGCTCGACGTCGCCCTCCGGCTTCGGGCCGAGCTCGATGCCCATGGCCTCGAGCTCGCGCGCGAACGCCTCGACGTCCTCGTCGGCGAGGTCGTGCTCCAGAGC
>JBKJWA010000196.1:0-2980 GCA_046716705.1 Gaiellaceae bacterium | reverse complement strand
CCGAGCCGCTCCAGCCGCGCGCGGAGCTCTCCGGCCGCCTTGTCGGTGAAGGTGACCGCGAGGATCTCGTCGGGACGAAACGTCTCGCTCCCGATCTGGTGCGCGATCCGGTGCGTGATCGTCGTCGTCTTGCCCGATCCGGCGCCGGCGAGGATGCAGACGGGGCCGCGGACCGCCTCGGCCGCCCGTCGCTGCTCGGCGTTGAGGTCGGCAAGGACGTCCACCCGCCCAGCCTACGCGGCAGGATCGGACGGTTTTGCAACGGGTCTGCGCCAACTACGCTTCACCGGTGCTGTCGCTGCGGGAACTCCTCGAGCTTCGCGTCGCACTTCCTGCCGGCTTCTCCGACGACGGCGAGTCGGTGCTGGTCCTCTCGAACCGCACGGACACCATGCAGCTGTACTGGATACCGCGCGCCGGCGGTGAGCTCGTCCAGCTGACCGACTTCGACGAGCCCGTCACGGGCCAGGTCGTTCCCGGCGCGGCCGGCCGGATCCTGCTGTCGATCGACGAGGGAGGCAACGAAAGGGGTCAGCTCCACCTGCTCGATCCCGGAGGGGAACGCCGCCCGTTCGCGGTCGATCCGGAGGCCATCCATCGCTCCGAATCCATCTCGTTCGACGGGCGCCTCGTCGGCTACGTGTCGAACAGGCGGAACGGCGTCGACTTCGACGTCTACGTGCAGCCCCTCGCCGGCGAGGCTCGCCTGCTAGCGGAGCTCGGCGGCTGGTGCGACACCGTCGGGTTCTCGCCGGACGGCCACTGGCTAGCGGTGTCGAAGCTCACGGAGCGGAGCGGCGACAACGACCTCTACCTGGTCGGTGTCAAGGACGGCGAGGTTACGCACGTCTCGCCGCACGACGACGAGGCGGTGTTCGATCGGCCCGTCTGGCGAGCGGACTCGCGCTCCTTCCTCGTCGCGACCAGTACGGGACGCGACACGACCGCGATCGCGCGCTACGACCTCGAGGCCGGTCGCTTCGAGTATGTGATCGAGGACGAATGGGATCTCTCCGCATTCGGAGACCGATCCGGCCGGCATCTGCTCGTCGAGGCGAACGAGGACGGCTACAGCCGCGTGGAGCTGCGCGACCCGGAGACGCTCGGGCTCCGTGCGCGCGTGCCGCTGCCGGGGCGCGGTGTCGCGCAGCCGTTCGTCTTCTCCCCCGACGGCCGCCTCCTCGCGTACCACTTCACGTCACCGCGTAAGCCCGGAGACGTGTGGCTCTACGACACCGAGGCGGGCGAGGCGGGCGAGTCGGTGCGCCTGACGCGCAGCGCGGAAGAAGAGCTGCTCGCGTCCATGCCGGAGCCCGAGCTGCATCGCTTCGACTCGTTCGACGACGAGACGATCCCGGTCTTCCTCTCTCTGCCGGACCGTCCCGATCCGGCGCCCGTGATCGTCTCGATCCACGGCGGGCCGGAGGCACAGGCCCGGCCGGTCTGGAGTGCGGTGACTGCGTACTGGGTCTCTCGCGGGTTCGCGGTGGCAGTGCCGAACGTTCGCGGCTCCACTGGGTACGGCAAGCGCTACGAGCACCTGGACGACCGACACAAGCGACTCGACTCGGTGCGCGACCTCGCGTCGCTGCACAACTGGCTCGCAGAGAGCGACGCGGTCGACGCGTCGCGGATCGCGCTCGCAGGCGGCTCGTACGGCGGCTACATGGTGCTGGCTGGGCTCGCGTTCCACCCCGAGCTGTTCGCCGCCGGCGTCGACATCGTCGGCATCTCCAGCCTCGTCACGTTCCTCGAGAACACCTCCGTGTGGCGGCGCGCCTTCCGCGAGCGGGAATACGGGTCTCTGGCGACCGACCGGGAGCTCCTCGAGCAGGTTTCACCGATCACGCACGTGGACAGAATCCGGGCGCCGCTCTTCGTCATCCACGGCGCGAACGACCCGCGGGTGCCGCTCTCGGAGGCGCAGCAGCTCCATGCGGAGCTCGAACGGCGCGGCGTAGCGAGCGAGCTGCTCGTCTATGACGACGAAGGCCACGGTCTCCAGAAGCTGAAGAACCGCCTCGACGCCTACCCGCGGGTCGCGGACTTTCTCGAACGCGTGCTGGAGCCCGCGTTACGGTAGTCGGAGCACCTGGCCGGGCGTGATCGTCGAGCCGGACAGGTCGTTGCGGCGCTCGATCTTCCAGACCGCTTCCCGCGGATCGCCCGCGTAGTGCGAGGTCGCAATCGACCAGAGCGTGTCGTACCGCTTGACGACGTATCGCGCCTCGGGGCCGGCGCTGTCGGACGTCCGTGCCGACACCGCTACGACGAGTGCGAGCGCGAAGGCGACGAGGAGCATCTTTGCGAACATGTGTTCGTCATAGTAGAGCGAACACGTGTTCGTGTCAAGCTACTCGCCGACGGCGAAGACCGTGCTCACGAGCGTCCGCGAACGCGAGGGATTCATGGCGGCCGTGAGCCTGATGCCGTACACGTAGTGCCCGGGCGCGAGACGGCCACGGAACTCGAAGCGAGGGGTGTATCCGGGCTTGATCGTCTTTGCGGCGGTGAGGACGGGGGTGGCGCCACCGCGGGAGGCGAGCGAACGGCCGATCTCGTCGGCGTCCGGCGTCGCGAGCGCATCGGATACCCGGAAGATGCCCGCCTTCGCCACTGCCCCCTCGCCGGCGGTGGCGGAGATTCCGAACAACGTCGTCTCCGCGGCACGAGGGCGCGCGCGGAAGAGCGCTTTCGCGCCGACGACCCGTGACGTGTGGTACCACGACACCTGCCTCGTGCACGCGGATGCGGCTGCGATGGCTGTCCGCATGGCGCCGAACGACGGTCGTTTGCTGCCGTCGATCCGCAGGAGGCCGGTTTGCAAGCGGTGGAGGTCCGGCTCGTCGATGAGATGGAAGACCATCACGTCCGTGACGGCCGTCTTGCACGAGAGCCTGCGAACTACCTCGGCGTAGTAGCGCGCCTGATCTGCTTCGGAGACGGTCGGGACGGTCTCCTTACGGGTGTAGCGCTACGC